>JAWOHI010000268.1:0-14174 GCA_046485255.1 Bacteroidales bacterium | reverse complement strand
TCAGGCTTTTCGGTTCCGCCCCGTTTAAAATGGTTTCTGGACTCCATAATCACCTATCAAAATTAACACTTCACCCTGATTCATTGTTCTTCAAACAGGCAGATTCGTCAAAGAGCAGGTTTTGCCTCGACCGGAAAAGTGAGATCGACCCGGCTGTACACCTCGTCCGACCCCGGAAAGGCAACCCGTTGCAAGGTGATCCCTTCGGGCCGGATGATCCTGACCTGGCCTTCCGTACCACTCATCCCCTCCAAAATAACCCGATAATTTCCATCTTCCAGTCGATCGCTGATGACTTTCAAGCCAGTTGAAGCATCGCCGGGCCGCGGATGGTGAACCTCCGGCAGAACCGACACGCCGCCAGTATGATAGACCTCGATGTGCACCTCATCCGTCAACTCATCCACCCAATTGATCCCGCATTGCCACAGTACATAATTCAACTGATTGATTTCAATGCCATTAACTATCATTTCCGAGACCTCGGCACCTTTGAGCAGGGGGATATAGAGGCCCACTTTCAAAGCGGCCCCATCCACCCCACCGGGGTTGTCGCCAATCCTTTTAATAACCAGATCCGTACGGTTGGGTTCCCTGGTCAGTTCCAACCGGAACAGGTGCGCTCCCACCCGGATATTGCCCACCCTGACGGCATCCCAGTCGAAGGGGAAGTTGACGCTCAATGACACCTCATTGTTTAGTGCATCGGGCTTAAGGCCGAGCATACCGTCGATAGCCGGCTGGAGGACCATCGTTTCACTCCAGCACTGGTGACGGCACACCCCGAAATACTTGAACTCGGTGCCGTGGAGAACCTCCTCCACGTACCCTAAAGACCAGTGCTTGTAAATCAGCAGGTTACTCATCATCTTGGAGAATCCCTGGTTCAGATTGCCGGTAGCAAAATCGCCCAGGGAGGCCCATCCCGTGAACAGCGGCCAGACACTGCCCGTATGGTATCCACCCGGTGCAAAAAATGAAGCCTTGTCGCTGACAATCCGGGTTCCCCAGTCGGTGGTGAAATGACAGGAGGCCAGCTGTTGAGCCACACTCGCCGATTTGTGCGGGTCACGGATCTGGCCCCAATGCAGCGGAATGGCCGTCATCACGGATGGTTCATCCAGGTAGGTTCCATCCTTGAACTTTCCGTGGTTGAAGAAGCCTGTATCCGGGTTCCAGAATTGGTCATTCAGGCAGTCGAGCACAATGCCCGCCTCTTCCGCGTAATGCCCGGCCACCTCCGGAAGCTCCAGGTGTTGAGCCATATAGGCTCCCTGGCTCAATGCTTCCGCCCAACACGAGACCATATACTGCGTGGTGTGGGTCACATAGAGGGAACCACCCTCCTCCCAGCCATGCCCCTGCTGGGTGTTCTCAATCAGGTGGTCACCGTCGGTGTCGGTGGTGAAACAAAAATCGATCGCCTTCTTGATCGCCGGCCACTCTTTCCGGATGAAATCCAGGTCGCCGGTGTGGTGCAGGTATACGCCTGCCAGGACGATATACAGCGGGGTGGCATCGGCGGCATCATAATGCGCAATACCAGAAGTAGTTAGTTCGTGATAGATTTTTCCGGAGATATCCTGGTAGCGTGAGAAGAGCTCCAGTATGGTCCTGACCCGGTCGAAATCGCCATAACCCAGCATTGCAAAGGCGCTCCAGACGGCATCCCGCCCGAAATACCAGGCATACCCGGGCCGGCCGTTCACTTTCTGGGCTCCGTTCCATCCGAAGGCCGTGGTGGCATAGCCCGCTACCAGGGAGCGGCCCAGCCCCGGGGTATTGACGATGAATCGGTCGGTCCCGACCAGGGCCCATTGAAAGCCTTTGTTGAACTCTTCATCGGGACCGGAGATCGAGAGCTTGCCATTGAAGAGGGATGAGGCATAGTCCCAGGCCGCAGTGTGCACTCCGGCCGCGTTCACCGTCCCGCGGCGATAAGCGGACACCGCCTCGGGCACCCCGCTGGCCGAGGTCCCCACTACCACATCGGCAGCACCGCCTGGAAGAAGCCTGATATCCATTTCAAAAGAGGCCAGCAGGCCTTCGTCGGGCCGGGCCTGACGGCCCTGGAGCGGCACATTCGCGCCAACCACCACCGAGAAATCACCGCCCTTGTCGCGGATGATCCACGCATTCAAGCGCTCATCCCATTGGTAAAGGATCTCTCCAGTAACCCGTTCCGAATAGGGCCACATCAGCCTCAGATTGCTCTTAAAACGGATGTTCAGGTCGATCGGCCCTGTCCCGGAGTATTCGTAGTGAACCACTGCGATCCCATCCCGTGGATGAACCGTGGTCACTTCCCTGAGCTCACCACCAAAAACGGCATAAGTCCTGACGAAAGCCTCGGGCCTGACGGAGATCTCCGGTGTCAGTCCGGCCAGCGGAATCCCTTGAGGGTCTCCTGCCCGGCCCGCCGTCACCTGGTAATCCCGAAGAACCATCACCGGGTGGGCCCAGATCTCATCGATACCGGCCGGCTCCTTGCCCATAATGACCATCCGCTCACCGGCTATGTCCCACATATTCTTTGGACTGGATTTGGCCGACAGGGTCATTCCACTTTCCGGCAGCTCCCAGGGCACCGGCCTTCCGGCTTCCATCGGGCCGGGATTGATGGCCATGGCCTCCTCCGCCACCCTTGGCAATGAAAAGTCCCAATACCGGCGCGGGGATTCGGCCGGGCGATCCAGCAGGTAGTCCAGGACATTGGTGGTAAATCGCTCCAGGTGGGCCCGGTTGAAATTGGGCTGCTCATAATGCAGGTAGGCCCCGATGGCAAGGATCTTCCCCTTGCCGTAATCATATTCCGTCATCAGCCGGGTCTGCTCGTGCAGGAAAATGTACGCCCAATCGACGGCGACCACCCTGCCTGACGGCAGCAGGTCGCCCGACCAGCCCACCCGCCTCACCAGAACATCCTCCTTGGGGGCATAGACATAGGCGCCTCCGAGCATTCCCTCAAACACCGGGTGGCTGCGGAAGGCGTGCAGCCCGAGCTTGCGTCCGTAACCAGCATCCGCCAGCTTGACGTAACTGACAGCGGGCTCCACCTCCTCCACGCCGAGATAAGGCAGTAGCCGGACAGCCTCAAGGGAGAGCACCAGTTTCCCGCCATTGGCAACATACTCTTTCAGCGGGCCCGCCAGGTGGCCGGCAATTTCGCCCGGGTCGATCGTCGAGTCGGCTTCGTGATACCAAAGGATATCAACCTCCTTGCCGAAGCCTCTCCTGCCGGCTGACGAAACCGCGATTGGCTGGAAACCGGCTGGGTCCAGTTTCAATAAAAATTCACCCAGCGCACGGGCCTCCACATCGTCATCCCCGCCACCCACTAATAAGCCTACACGGCCTTCTCCAACCTGCTTCTGCATTTTGGAGCGACCCTCGAGTTTGGCTTCCTGCTTGAGCGCCTCCTCCCAGTTCACGACATAGTGCCACCAATTATTCAGCTTTCCATCGGCCGGGTTAACTCCTTCAAAATGTGGGAGATGACTGAACCACCAGGTCATATATCCCTCGTGGGTGCACTCCCATTCGGTGCAATCCACCGTCCGGGCCAGGCCCTCCCGGATATCCGGATAAAAGGCCCAGCCATCCGCGCAGGTGGTCACCGGCGTCCGGTTGGTCCAGTCGTAATCGTGCATCCCGTTCGGTGGGAAATGGATGTTACCTATGTTAGCCAGGCCGGGATGGGTCTTGTTGAACCGGGTGTATTTTTCCCAATTATTCGGATTGCCCGCCTGATAATCCCAACGTCCATAAACGTGCCACATCACGGATTCGAAGCGGTGTCCATAGCTTTCCAGGGCAAGTGACATCTTCCGCTCATAATTGAGTCCCATCACCACCAGCAGCTTCTTGTTGGAGGTGGTGGTCGTCGGCTCGGAGTTCAGCCAAAAGCCACCGGCCCCGCAATAGTTCGATTCCCACATCCCCCCGTAAGGGAACGACCAGACCCAGACCTCGTGGATCTGGTCCCGGTCGCGCATCCTGTCGAAGCCATAATGTTCTACAAAAGCCTGATAATCAAAATGAGTGCCTGTTTGCTTGAGGGTCTTCCATTCGGGTTCCATCAGGAGTTCCACCATCTCGTCGGTGCCCAGCATCTTCCCGTTGTCATTCCTCCTGGAAAAAAAATGCCCGTCATCAATAATCCTGACTACCTCATACTGGACCGTGCCGTGGCTGATCTTCCCGAGAGCCGCCTCATACTCGCTGTTGAGCACGTAGGGATCGTTCCAGGTAAAGGTCCGGCCGGGAGTCTTAACCACCTCGTGCAACCTTTTTCCTCCGTACTGGGGCAATACGGGGTCCTGGATCACCACGGCCACCTTCACCTTAACCGGCCTGGCCGGAGCCAGCTGGGCAACGGCAGGAGCAATGGGCATAAAGCAAAAAGACAAAAGAGGCAAAAGGGCTTTCCAGATGGCTGGAGGGGTCAGTTCAATGGCAAAAGATTTTGATGTCATAATTCCTGGGATTATCTTTAGTAAACTTTTCACCGTATTAAACTAAAACTTAATCTGCTGTTTATGAGACGCATTTATCGATCGGCATCCAACAAGGTCATTGCCGGGATTTGTGGAGGCATTGGTGACTATTTCAATGTTGATCCGGTCATTTTAAGGGTTGTCTGGGCATTAAGCGTTTTGGCACTCGGCGCGGGATTGCTCCTTTACCTCATCTGCTGGATCCTGATCCCGGTGGCGAGATAAACCCGCCTGCAGGGTCCACTCCTTTTTCACAACGCTGCAAGTTACAAGAACCTGCCAAATTTTTGCCGGTCGGTACCCCGAACGTTTTTTTGTTATTTTTACCGCGATAACCTGGAAGGGGTACCTCATTGGCAACACTCCGAAAAAGCCTGAAACCGCTTGTATTCGTGATCATTACCGTTCCGGTATTTATGGTCCTTTATACCTTTACGGGGGTTTCAGCCTTGCTCGTCTGGCCTTTCGCCTTTACCGGCCGCAAAGGAACGGTCCGGTTTCTCGTCCGGCATTGGGCCTGGATGATTTTCCTCCTGATGGGCAAGCGGTTGCGCATCTCGGGAACCGAAAATATCCAACCGGGCAGGAAATACATCCTTCTGGCCAACCATTCAAGCATCTTCGACATCACCGCGATCCTGGTCTTCTTCCCGGGGATCTCCTGGTTTGGGCGTGAGCATCTCCTGAGGATACCCGTCTTCGGCCAGATCCTGCGCAAGATCGATTATATCCCTATGACCAGGGCCGATGTGCGTAATACCCGGGTTATGCTTGACCAGTTGGTCAGAAAATCAACCGGCCTCTCCATTGCGATGTTTCCTGAAGGCACCCGCACCCTGGATGGGGATGTAAACCCCTTCAGGCGCGGATTCATCCGCCTGCTCAAGTCGACCGACCTGGACCTCCTGCCGGTAACCCTGACCGGGTTTCATTCCCTCAAGCCAAAAAACCGGTTCTGGATCGATTTTGGATCAAGCGTCGGCGTGGTCATTCACGACCCGATCCCCAACGCATCCCTGCGGGATAAACCGGACCAGGAGATCATTGAGGCCGTCAGCGAGAAGATCAAATCAGCCTTTCCTAAGCAAATACGCCAATCCTGATGGAACAGAAGAGTAACAGAGAGTGGGCTTTCATCGTCAACCCCATCGCCGGCAACGGGTTCGGTTTAAGTTATCTGCCAACCGTAAAGGCTATGGTGGAGAAGTTTGGCATTAATGCGGATATTGTCCTGACGGAGCGGCACGGGCACGCCACCGAACTTTCCTCGGCTTATGCCGCGCGTGGATACAAGTACATTATCGGCGTGGGTGGTGACGGGACCTTCAATGAGATCTGCGTACCGCTGATTGACTACCCTGAAGTGACGACCGGGATCATACCGGCCGGTACCGGCAATGATTTCATCCAGATCCTGGGATTGCCCAACCGCTTTGAGGAGCGCGACTGGGAGACTTTTTTCGAACTAAACACCATCCGGATGGATGCCGGATCGGTCAATGGGCTCTACTTCATCAATGGTATGGGGCTTGGGTTTGACGCCGAGGTGGCGGCCCAGAATTATGAAGGGCCGGGCAAGGCGAAGATGGGCGGTAAGCACAAGTATATCTGGCACATCATCAAGACCCTGCTCTTTTTCAGGGAGAAGCGGATGATTACCCGGACCAACGGCAGCAGGATTGAGTCGGACTGTTTCATTAATACCATTGCCAATGGCAGGCGGTTTGCCGGCAGTTTCTACCTGACGCCCGAAGCGCTGGCCGATGACGGCCTGCTGGATGTGTGCAGCATTAGAAAACTCAATCTTCTTGAGCGTTTTAAGCTCCTGATGATGGTGCCCAAAGGCACCCATATCCACGACCACCGGGTTCATTATTACCGAACTGCAGAGCTGAATCTGGATTTCACCCGGGAGGTGCCTTTTCACGTGGATGGCGAGCTCCATTTCGCCCGCGAATTTCACGTCAAGGTACTCCCCGCAGCGCTCAATATCATTTACAACCCCCGTGGAAATCACTATTTCCGACGGGCAACCGATTGACGACCCTTCCGACGATCAAACCATTTCCGGCACCACGTAAGGCTCGCGGTACTTCCTTGTCAGCAGCAGGTCGGCCTCCGGGGCATTGACAAACCGGGAGTGGCTCCCCACAAACTTCAGTTCGCGCCCGACGCGGTAGGCGATATTGGCCAGGTGCGGCAGTGCGGATGAGAGAACCCCTTCGGTCACCGGGCTGGTCAGGTCGGCGTCGCGGCCCGACCGGATGGCATCGATGAAATTGGCGTAATGCTCGGCTCCTCCAGGTGCTGCCAGGTAGGATCCCTGAACGGCGGAAGTTGCGGCCGGCATATCGGATCCGGCGAAAGGCTCCTTCTCTCTTTTGCGCCAGGCTTTCCAGGTGCTGGCATTGATTTCGAGGTACCCCTCGGTACCATAGAAGATGTTGCCGATGGTGATATTCAGGCGCCCCTCGGGGTTGGTGAACCTGCCCCGGGTTTCAAACTGAATGACCTGCCCGTTTGAGTAGCGGAACAGTGAAGATTGCGTGTTGGGGGTTTCCTGGGAGCATTCGTCCGGGCTGATGCCGTATATCCCGCCCGAGGAGTAGATGGTCTCGGGGTGCTCGTTCTGCCCCAGGCCCCAGCGGGCGATATCGAACTGATGCGGCCCCTGGTTTCCGGTGTCGCCGTTGCCGGTATCCCAGTGCCAATGCCAGTTGTAATGGACGCGCTTCTCGTTGTATGGGCGCCACGGCGCCGGTCCGAGCCACCGGTCATAGTGCAGGGAGGCCGGAGGCTGGCTGTCGGCCGCAATGCCAAAGGAGTCGCGCGGCTTCAGGCAGAGCCCCCTGGCCATAAAGACCTGACCGATACCGCCCTCCCTTAGGAAAGCAATGGCCTCCATCACCGGGCGGATGGAACGGTTCTGAAACCCTACCTGCACCCTGACATCGTATTTGCGGGCGGCCTCCACCATCTTCTCTCCCTCAAACACGTTGTGGCACGCCGGCTTCTCCACGTACACGTGCTTGCCCGCCTGACAGGCCCAGATTGTTCCCAGGGCGTGCCAATGGTTGGGGGTGGCAAACGAAACAGCGTGGATGTCCTTGTTGTCAAACACCTTGCGCAAATCCCACTCCACGCCAGGGCGATGGCCGGTCAGTTTCTCCGCCAGGTTGGCCCTCTCGTTGAAGTACTGCTCATCGGTGTCGCAGAGGGTCAGAATCCGTACATTACGGTTCTCCTTAAGGCTGGCATACCGGTTGATATGGAGCTCCCCCTGTCCTCGGATGCCAATGACGGCCACATTGATCCGGTCGTTGGAACCGATGATGGAAGCGTAGGACCTGGCACTGAAGCCAGCACCCCCGATGGCGATCCCGGCTGTGCCTACCAGCCCCTGCCTGATGAATTCTCTCCTTTTGGTCATATTGATTATTTGGTTTACTGTTCTGATCTGCTCTGTTTTCTCAATACACGCAAGGCTTCCGCTAACTCTTCGCCCCTCCAGGAGCCTTCAATCGAGACACCGCCCCGGTACCCCGTCTTGGCAAGAGCCTGGAAGAAAGGGCTGAAGTCTTCTCCTGCCACCCCGGGTGCTGTCCGGTTCTGTTTCTCAGCCAAATGACAATGAACCAATAGGTTGCCTGCGGTTAACAACATATCGGGGCTCTCACCTTGCCGCAACATATGAAAAAAATCGGCACAAACCCCCACATTGGGATGATTGGCCGCCTTGACTACCTCAATCGCCTCCCCAACCGTGTTGATGAAGTTGGTTTCCGATTCCTGAAGGTTCTCAACCGCTATGATGACCCCATTGATGGCAGCGAGGGGGCCCAAGGCCTTCAGGAGCGAAACGAACTGGGTTCTGGCCAGGTCACGGTCAAATCCTTCAGGTATCGACCGTGCACTACTG
Organism: Bacteroidales bacterium; assembly: GCA_046485255.1. Lineage (GTDB taxonomy): Bacteria > Bacteroidota > Bacteroidia > Bacteroidales > UBA12481 > UBA12481. The sequence continues at coordinate 5,759 of JAWOHI010000268.1, read as the reverse complement.
CTTCCAAACACAATAACTTGAATGCCAACTGATTTAGCCCGCCGGAAAGCTGTTTCGGCATATTTCAGGATCGTGTCGTGACGGGCATCCGGCCCGGTTACCCGGAGATCCCCGGGTAGGAACCCATTACAGGCCAGGACGGGGAGACCACACGCCTCAAACTCGGCCCTTTTCAGCTCGAACTCATCGTCGGGCCTGCCGGGCATCAGATCGCGCACCACGCTGGCTTCCAGGTAGTCAAATCCAATGGACCGAAGCAGGTCGGATCTGCCCAAAGAGGTGCAAACCCCGAATTTGGGCTGTTGGGGAACTGGTTTTGGTATGTTTCCAGCCGTCAACCCGGCTGTGGCCATCAGGCCCAGGGTGTCCAGCAGCCTGATCACATGCATAAAATTCATTACCATCCTCCTCTTGGTTTTAGTCAAGCTCTTCCACGCAATGGCAAAGTATTTTCCAGATCTGCCTCACCCAGCTCTCGTGTTCGGGTTTCATCAGCACGGAGCGCAGGCAGGTGATGGTGTCGCGGTCCCGGGCCATCCCGGCGCTCTCCAAATCGAAGAAGCGACCAGGGAGCTCGGCCAGGGCCAGGTGCAGATTGTGCTTCCCGGCCAGCTCGAACAGTTGTCTCGAGAGTTCTGATGCCCGCGAGGCAGAGGCGGCCTTTGGCAGCCAGATCACGATATCAAGCTCGGGCGGGAAAGCGGTCAGGAACCGGTCGTCGGCCTCCAGTAATCCAAAAAGCTGAAGCGCGGCATTTCGTCCGCTGGCTAACTGGCTGGCAAAGGCTCCCCCCCTTGCCAGGGGCAGGAGTTTCTGGGTAGCCCAGAGGGCGACGGCTGAAGCGCCGGGACGGCTGCACTCCAGGCTTATTTCGCCCAGGTGCAGCTCGTCCGAACTGAAATAGGTATAGGGAGAATCGTGCTTGTAATACTGCCCGGCAGCCGGGTCCTTAAAGAGGACGCAACCGCATCCGTAGGGCTGAAGGCCGTGCTTATGCGGATCAACCACGATCGAATCGACCTCCCCGAGGTGATCAAACACTTCCCGGGTGGCGGGCGACAGGTTGTCGACCAGCCGGAAGTAGCCGCCGTAGGCCGTATCCGCGTGGATCCGGAACCCGTAACGGTCGCGCAGCTTCAATAATCCGGGGAGCGGGTCGGCCGCCCCCGTGGCAGTTGTCCCAATCGTGGCCACCACCGTCCCAACCGGCTCCCGGTCCAGAGTCGCTTCCAGTACGGCCAGGTCCATCCGCCCATACCGGTCGGACGGAACAGCCCTGAATGGCAGGCGCAACACGCCGCTCAGCCGCTCGTGGGTATAGTGTGCCTGGGTGGAAGCCAGCACCGCACGGTCAGGATGAATCTGCCCCGCAATCCATAACGCCTCCAGGTTGGCCATCGTGCCGCCGCCCGTCAGGTGCCCCAGAAACCGGTCCCAGCCGAACATCGCAGCAATCTCCGCCACCGCCTCCTTCTCCATCGCCGAGCTGGCACGACCACCGTCGAGGGCGTGGTTGTTGGGATTGATATACAGCGAAAGCATATAAGCAAGCCGGGCCACCTGGTGGGGCGGCTTCAACATCTGGCCGGCATAAAGCGGGTGAAAATAGGGGAAGTTGTCAATCATCCTCAAGGCTACATCATTCAGCACCCGCTGGACCTCCTCCAGCGGGGGAATTCCTTTTTCCGCGGCCGGTAATCCTGAGAAGCCAGCCACCAGCTGCCCCAGCGCCTGGTCCAACAGCGCCAGGGATTCAGTCTCTATCCCGATATTCTTCATCATGACCTACTTTGCAAGAGCCTTGGCTACCGCCTCCTTCCAGATGTCGTATCCTTGACGGTTCAAGTGAAGCCTATCCTCCAGGAAAATATCCAGCCTGGGCTCTCCATCCGCACCCAGCATCGGCTCCCAGACATCAATATACGAAACATTCCCGTGTTTTTTGGTAAACTCCAGTAAGGTACGGTTATAATCCAGGTAGCCATCCATTAAATGCCATCTTGCCGGACTCGGCTTGGCTGTAATGAAATAGACCGGTACTTCGGGCAACTCCAGCCGGATTTTGGCCAGCAGCTTTTCCGCGTCGGCGATGATTTCGGCCGCCCCCTTCCCATACTCAACATCATTATCGCCCTCATAAACAACCACTTTAGAAGGATGGTAACGAATAATAAGCAGGTCCGCGTAGTGAAGCAAGTCACTCATTTGTGAACCCCCAAATCCTGTATTCACCAGGTTGAGGTCAGGAAAGTCGTCCTTCAGTTCGCTCCACATCCGGATGCTGGAACTTCCCGTGAACAAATGGAGGTTTTTAACCAGGGAATAATCGATGGTGTCAGCCAGAAAGCGGTCAATTTCCCCCTTGAAGCGGGCAGGGTCCTGGCCTGTCACGGGACTGATCAGTAACGCCAGTGCCAGGCACGTTAAAAGGATTTTTTTCATAAGGTTGTACTCTCTCTTTCGATTCGGTTTCTATAAAAAGAAGAAGACCTTACCACGGTGGATACCATCGAGGTAAGGTCTAAATTTAGGTTTTTTTACACCAAAATCACCTGGTCACGAGAATCTCAGGATCGCCAAACCCGAGCGCTTTCAGCTGTGCCGCCTGGGTAGCCGCATCGCCTACCACGACATAATACATCCGGCCGGGATCGATGTATTTCCGGGCCAGCTCCCTGTGTCTTTCCACGGTCAGGTTCCGGATCATCTCCTGCTCGGCCATCACGTAATTGACGGGCAAACCGTAGAGGCTGATCTCGCCGAGCATCCCGGTCAGGGCCCTCAGCGTCTCAAAATTCTGCGTATACGAATTGGCCAGATAGTTCTTCGTGTTGTTCAGATTCTCCTCGGATATGCCTTCACGATAGGTTTCCATCAGGGACTTGAATATCTCGATGGACTCCAGCGTTGCCGTAGAGCGGACCATCGCGAAAGCCTGGAATGGGCCGGGCAGGTAACTGCCTGAAAAAGAAGTACTGGCCCCATAAGTGAACCCTTTCTGCTCACGGAGAACCTGGTTCACCAGGGAGAGGAAATTTCCCCCGAGATGGTCATTCATCACCGTGGCCGGGAAAAAGTCGGGATCCGTCTTGGCCAGGGCCAGGGCTCCGATCTGTATGACCGACTGTTTGGCACCGGGAACATCCACGAAAACGACCCTCGACTCCCGGAGCGGTTCTGGCAGGGGGTATTCCGGAAATACCACTTCACCGGCAGGCCATTGATCCACCAGCTTGGCCAGTGAACTCATCGCGCGCCGTTCCTTGATCTGTCCGGCGACGTGATAATGGGCCACCGACGGCTTGAAATGGATTTCGTAGAAGTCTTTCAGGTCCTGCAGGGTAATGTTCTCGACCGATTCAAGGGTTCCGATCGTATTGAAACCCAGGATATGGTCTTGTCCGTAAATCCTCCGGTTAAATACTTCCCTGGCCAAGGCCGACGGACTGGCCTTCTGTTGTTTCAGCTGGTTGATCACGCGGGTCCGGGCCAGCTCAAACTCTTCCTCATCCCACCGCGGCTCGAGGAGCATCTCCCTGGCCAGGTCGATGGTGGCTTCATAATTTCTCAACAGGCAGTTGGCCGACAAGCTGATGGAGGTTGCGCCACCGCTTATCCTGATGCTCGAGCCCAGGGTTTCGATGGCCTCCTCCAGCTCCAGTGGGGTTCGGTAGCGGGTGCCCTGGTTCATCAGCGAAGCCATTAGTGAAGCTACTCCCGGTTTATCCGGCTGGTCGAGGTAGTGCCCGCCCTTTAGTATGATGGTGAAATTGACCAGCGGCAATTCATTGTGCTCAATGCCCCAGGCACCCATTCCATTGGAGAGGGTCCGGTTCCAGACAGCAGGGATGGTCACAACCGGCTGAGGACCATCGGCTGGTATCACCGTCCGGTCGAATGATGTCGGGGTTTTAACAATCTCTTCTTCAGCTGATTCGTCGATCTCCACCTCCGTTGCCGTCAGTATATCCTCCTCCTTGACCCCGGCCGGGAGCGACCCGGGAACGGCCATTTCAGGCGATCCCCTGGGTACGAAACTGGTTTGCAGGAATGGTTTGTCCTTGATATACAGGCCGTAAACCCTTAGAATATCCTCGCGGGTAACCGCTTTCATATTCTGCAGGTCGGTCCGGTAGAAAGCCGGCGACCCGGCAAACTCGTTGTATTGTGCCAACCGGAACGCTTTCCCCAGCACGCTGGAGATGCCGTTATAAAAACCGGTCTCCAGGCCAGCCTTGATCCGCTCCACATCGGCTTCGGTAAAGCCTTCTTTTTCAAACCGTTCTAACGATTCGAAAACGGCGTCCTCCACCTCCTTCAGGTTGACGCCCTCATTGGCTGTCACCGAAACCGTGAACGCTCCGGCCACCTCCATCGTGCTCGAATAGGCTTCGGGCCTGGAAGCCAGCTTCTTCTCCTTTTCGATCACCTTGTACAGCGGGGCTTTCTTGCCTTCGGCCAGCAATCGGGCCAGGTAATTCAGTGCATAGCTGTCGGGGTGGTACTGCTCAACGGCAGGCCAGACCATCGTCAGCATTCCGGCCCTGGCGAAATTATCCTCGTGGGCCAGCCGCCGGGTTTCTCCAAGCGTTACCGACTGTGGTTCAGGATCTTGGAGATCGGCTCCGCGCGGGATCTCACCAAAGTATTTCTCCACCAGCTTCCTCGTTTCCGCCGGATCAAAATCACCGGCGATCACCAGTGTCGCGTTGTTCGGCACGTAAAACCGTGCGTGGAACTCCCGGGCGTCCTCCACGGTCGCGTTGAAGAGGTCCTCCATCTCCCCGATGACCGTCCAGTTGTAGGGATGCCCTTCGGGAAAGAGGTTTTTGGCGATCACCCACTCATTGAATCCATAAGGGGCGTTGTCCTCATACTGCCGTTTTTCGTTCTGCACCACGTTTTGCTGGATGTTCAGGGCTTTCTTGTTGATGGCGTTGGCCAGAAACCCCATCCGGTCCGACTCCAGCCAGAGCACCTTCTCCAGGGCATTTTTCGATACCACCTCGAAATAGGTGGTGGCGTCATTGCCCGTTCCGGCATTCGACATCCCGCCGGAATTCTGGATGAGCTGGTCGAAAAGGCCGAAATCCACGTTTTCAGACCGCGTGAACATAAAATGCTCAAAGAGGTGCGCAAACCCGGTGCGGCCGGGCGACTCCCGTCCTGATCCCACGTGGAACTGGATGGCGACGGCCACTATCGGGTCGGAATGGTCCTGATGGAGGATGACCTCCAGGCCGTTATCCAGGGTGAATTGCTCATACCTGATCTCGGCCTCGCCGGCCTGCCGGGTGCTGCACGATCCGAGGAAAAGCGCACCCAGCAGGATTGCGATGAAAGTTGTTCTCATTAATTATTGATTATGATCGGGTTACCGAATCCAAGCGACTTAAGCGGCCCGGCCTGCGTCGAGGCGTCCCCGGCAATCACGTAGTACATCCGGTTGGGGTCGATGTATTTCGCGGCCAGCTGCCTGTGCTGCTCCAGGGTCATATTTCGGATGATTTCCTGCTCGGTCCTGGCATAATCAGGGGGCAGGTTATAGGTGCTGATCTCCTGAAGCATCCCGTTTAGCGCGCCGAGGGTTTCATAACGCCTGGCGTAAGATTTCAGGAGTGAGTTCCTGGTGAAGTCGAGCTCCTCCTGGGTAATCCCCTCACGGTATTTGGTCATCAGGTCGCGGAAGATCTCGACCGACTCGAGCGTAGCTGAGGATCGCACCTGGGAGGAGGCGCTGAACGTACCGGCCACATCGC
>JAWOHI010000216.1:0-6661 GCA_046485255.1 Bacteroidales bacterium | reverse complement strand
GGAAGCTCCCCGAGCTGGCCGACCGGTTAGCCCGGCTGGAGGGAATGATGCATTCGGAGGGACCGGAATGATCGCCGGTTTTTGAACTTAAACCCAAAATCCTATTTTTGCACGGACGAAAATTGAAGAAGGGAGACGGATGGCCCAAAAGCAAAGGACAATTTTAAGTAGAGTTACCCTGTCGGGCCAGGCCCTTCATACAGGAAGGGAGACCACCGTCACCTTCCATCCCGCCCGTGAAAACCACGGAATCATCTTTCGCCGCACGGACCTTTCGGGGGAACCGCTGGTCAAGGCGCTGGCCGAGCTGGTGGTGGATACCACCCGCCATACGGTCATTGGCGAGAACGAGGCGCGGATCGGTATGGTGGAGCACTGTCTGGCCACCCTGGCCGGCCTGGAGATCGATAATGTCCTGATCGACGTCAGTGGCCCCGAGATGCCCATCCTTGACGGTAGCGCACGCCAGTACAAGGATGCGCTGCTTTCGGCCGGCATAAGCCAGCAAGAGGCCGACCGGGAGCTATTTGAGATCAGGGAGCCTATCATCTATGCCGACGAAAGTACTGGAGCCGAGCTGATTGCACTGCCCGCTGATGAATTCAACATCAGCGTGATGATCGATTATAATTCGACTATCCTGGGCAATCAGTATGCCAGCCTGTCCCGAATAACCGATTTTGCCACCGAAATAGCCCATTGCAGGACATTTGTTTTTTTCAGGGAGCTGGAGTACCTCTGGCGCAACAACCTCATCAAGGGCGGAAGCCTCGAGAACGCGCTGGTCCTGCTCGACCGGCAAGTTTCGCAGGATGAACTCAACCGGGTCGCCGACCTGCTGGGGCAACCAAGGGTGGAGGGACAGGTAGTTGGAATATACGGCGCCCGCAAGTTGGAGTTCAGCAATGAGCCCGCACGCCATAAGCTGCTTGACCTGTTGGGCGACCTGGTCCTGGCCGGATGCCCCATCAAGGGAAAGATCATCGCCACCCGCCCGGGCCACCGCGCCAATACCGAATTTGCCAAACTGATCCGCCAGACCATCAAGCAGGAGCGGGCCAGGCCGGGAGTCCCGGTTTTCAACACGGGAGCCGAACCGTTGATGGACGTTAAGAAAATAATGTCCATCCTGCCGCACAGGCCGCCCTTCCTGCTGATCGACCGGATACTGGAGATGGACGATTCGGGGATCATCGGCCTAAAGAATGTCTCGATGAATGAACCCTTCTTCAATGGCCATTTCCCAGGTGAGCCGGTTATGCCGGGCGTGCTGATCGTCGAGTCGATGGCACAGTGCGGAGGGATCTTTGTCTTAAGCACGGTTGATAATCCTCAGGAATACAGCACCTATTTCCTGAAAATCGATAACGTCCGTTTCAAACGAAAGGTTGTGCCGGGCGATACCCTGGTGTTCAAGCTGGATCTGCTGGAGCCGATCCGCCGTGGCATCGCAAGGATGAGAGCCCAGGCTTTTGTTGGCGATCAACTCGTTGCCGAAGGTGAAATGATGGCACAAATCGTTCGAAATAAAGAAAATCAAAAATGACACATCCCCTCTCATCAGTACACCCTGATGCCCGGATTGCCGAAAGCGCTGAAATTGGACCCTTTGTTACCATTGATCAGGATGTGGTGATTGGGGAGGGTTGCTGGGTTGGACCCCACGCAACCATTATGAACGGAGCACGCATCGGCCGCAACTGCAAGATCTTTCCCGGAGCGGTCATCTCTGCCATCCCGCAGGATTTGAAATACCGCGGCGAGGAGACCACCGTGGAGATTGGCGACAATACCGTGATCAGGGAGTGCGTGACCATCAACAAGGGAACCAGCTCGTTCGGAAAAACCGTCATCGGCAACAACTGCCTCCTGATGGCTTACTCACACGTGGCTCACGACTGCCGGCTGGGCAATAACGTGATCCTGGTAAACTATGTGGGGCTCGCCGGAGAGATTGAGATCGGCGATTTTGCCTATCTCGGTGGAATGTGCGGGGTCCACCAGTTCGTCAAGATCGGTCCGCACACGATGATCCAGGGAGGATCAATGGTGGGTAAAGATGTCCCGCCATTCGTCCTGGCCGGACGCGACCCCCTCCGGTTCGAGGGGATTAACGTGGTGGGTCTTCGCAGGCGCGGATTTACCGAGGAGATTATCGAGGAGATCCACGAAATCTACCGGTTTATCTACCAGCGGGGCCTGAATACCACCCAGGCACTTGAAAAGATTGAAAATGAGCTGTTAGGAAACGGGGAGCGCGATATGATCGTCGACTTCGTCAGGAATTCAAAAAGGGGTATCATCAAAGGCCCCTTCAATGACCCCGAATCTACTCAGCCCCTGTAAAAGCATTCCAGCCTCCCGGTTCCAGTCCGGCAACGGATCCATCTGGAAGCAAAAGACCATACCCCTCCTCAACAGGCAGGATGCGACCAATGACGGTGACACCCGTCACCCGGCGCAAGGCTTCCCCCTGATCCTCACCCACCGTGAACAGGAGCTCGTAATCCTCACCGCCGTTCAACGCCGCAACCAGCGGGCTGAGAAGCATCTCATCCGATAGGCGCGCCGTCTCTTCGTGAACGGGTATCCACTCAGCCTCCACAAGGCAACCGGTTCCGGATGCTTCGCACAGATGGATCAGGTCGGACGATAACCCGTCGGACAGGTCAATCATCGCATTAGGGCGGATTCCGGCACCGGCGAGCGCCACCCCCAAATGGCGGCACGCTTCGGGCCTTAGCTGCCGGCCGATGAGGTACTCGAAACCGGACAACGAAGGCCGGTACCCGGGATCCTGCCTGAAAAGCCTGTTCTCACGCTGTAGCAGCATCAGCCCCATATAAGCCGCCCCCAGGTTGCCTGTCACCCCAATCCAGTCTCCCGGCCCGGCCCCGCTGCGGTACACCAGATCCTCCTTTCTGGCCGTCCCAAGCGCCGTAATGCTGATGGTCAGGCCTGTCAGACTGGCGCAGGTGTCACCCCCGACGATGTCCACTTCATAATCACGACACGCCAGCTTGATCCCCTCATACAACTCATCCACAGCCTTCAGACTCATCTTCGAAGAGATCCCCAAACTGACAACCACCTGCCGCGGCCGGGCATTCATTGCGTACAGGTCCGAAAGGTTGACTATCACCGATTTGTAGCCCAGGTGCTTGAGAGGAGTATAGGTCAGGTCGAAATGGATGCCCTCCAGGAGCAGGTCGCTCGTGACCACCGTCATCTCTCCCGAGTGATCCAGTACGGCGGCATCATCCCCAACCCCCCTGACCGTACCGGGCTGAACTATGGCAATATCCTCCGTCAAGCGTCGGATCAGCCCAAATTCACCTATCGAATCAATCGTTTTATTCCCTTCTTTTTCCATTGGTTACAGGTATATGAGGGCAGCTAAATTAGCATTACCCTCCGGATTTATCCCTCCCAAATTATTACCTTTGCTAATTATTTAGAAATATTCTAAATAACTTTGCGGGCTATGCAGGCACGGGATTTCAAGAGATGAACAACGACCAGGATCAGATCATACGGGAAGTAACCCAGGGTGAATACAAGTACGGCTTTGTCACCGAGGTGGAGAACGACGCCTTGCCCAAAGGGTTGAGCGAGGAGATCATACGAAAGCTATCGCAGAAAAAGGAGGAGCCGGAATGGATGCTGGAAATCCGCCTCAAAGCCTTCCGGTACTGGCAGACAATGAAAATGCCCGACTGGGCACACCTGCAGATTCCGCCTATCGATTTTCAGGACGTGATCTACTATTCGGCCCCGGTACAGAAAAAGGCCGCCGGAAGCCTCGACGAGGTGGATCCCGAATTGCTTAAGACCTTCGACAAGCTGGGCATTCCGCTCAACGAGCAGAAGAGGCTGACCGGGGTGGCCGTTGACGCCGTGATGGACAGCATATCGGTCAAGACCACCTTCAAGGAGAACCTGGCGGATCTGGGCATCATCTTTTGTTCCTTCAGTGAGGCGGTCAGGGAACACCCCGACCTGATCCGGAAATATATGGGATCGGTGGTGCCTTACCGCGACAACTATTTCGCTGCCCTCAACAGCGCCGTCTTTAGCGACGGATCGTTCGTATACATCCCCAAGGGTGTGCGATGCCCGATGGAACTATCCACCTACTTCAGAATCAATGCCGCCAATACGGGTCAGTTCGAACGCACCTTGATCGTGGCCGAGGAGGGATCCTATGTCAGCTATCTGGAGGGGTGCACCGCCCCTATGCGCGACGAGAACCAGCTCCACGCCGCCATCGTCGAGATCGTGGCGAATACCGACGCCGAAGTGAAATACTCAACCGTACAGAATTGGTACCCAGGCGATAAAGAGGGCAGGGGAGGCATCTACAACTTCGTGACCAAGAGAGGCATCTGCCTGGGCGACCGGTCGAAAATCTCCTGGGCCCAGGTGGAAACCGGCTCCGCCATCACTTGGAAATACCCTTCCTGCATCCTTCGCGGCGACCACTCAAGCGGCGAGTTTTACAGTGTGGCGGTCACCAATAACCACCAGCAGGCCGATACCGGAACGAAAATGATCCACATCGGGAAAAATACCAGAAGCATCATCGTTTCAAAGGGAATATCGGCCGGCAAAAGCCAAAACAGCTACCGCGGCCTCGTCAGGATTACCAGCAATGCCGAAAATGCCAGGAACCATTCGCAGTGCGACTCGCTCCTGCTCGGCGACCAGTGCGGAGCCCATACCTTCCCCTACCTCGAAGTGGACAACCAGTCCGCCATCGTGGAGCACGAGGCTACCACCTCCCGGATCGGCGAGGACCAGATCTTCTACTGCAACCAACGAGGCATCGATACCGAGAATGCCATTGGCCTGATCGTCAATGGATACGCTAAAGAGGTGCTAAACAGGCTGCCGATGGAGTTTGCTGTGGAAGCCCAGAAGCTGCTCCAGATCAGTCTGGAAGGAAGCGTGGGGTGAGGACAATGGGGGGTTGGATAGTTGAATAGTTGGATAGTTGGATAGATAGATAGATAGATAGATAGTATGTTGGTGATTAAAGATTTAAGGGCAACGGTTGAGGGTAAGGAGATTCTTACCGGGATCAACCTGGAGGTTAATGCCGGAGAGGTCCACGCGATAATGGGCCCCAACGGTTCGGGTAAAAGCACCCTGTCGGCCGTCCTGGCCGGCCGGGATCTGTTTGAGGTAACCCGCGGTGAGGTGTCCTTCAACGGGAAGGACCTCCTGGAAATGTCGCCTGAAATGCGTGCCCGGGAGGGCCTTTTCCTCGGATTCCAGTACCCGGTGGAGATCCCCGGTGTTTCGATGGTGAACTTTATGCGAACGGCCGTGAATGAACAACGGAAGTACCGCGGCCTGCCCGAAATGAGCGCATCCGACTTCCTGAAACTGATGCGCGAAAGGAAGGCACTGGTCGAAATGGACACCGCCCTGACCAACCGTTCGGTGAATGAGGGCTTTTCGGGTGGCGAGAAGAAGCGGAACGAGATCTTCCAAATGGCCATGCTGGATCCCACCCTGGCCATCCTGGACGAAACCGACTCCGGTCTCGACATCGACGCCCTCAAGACGGTAGCCAACGGAGTCAACCGACTGAAGCGCCCCGACAACGCCGTCATCGTCATCACGCATTACCAACGGCTTCTGGATTACATCGTACCCGATTACGTCCACGTCCTCTTCAATGGGAAAATCGTGCGGTCGGGCGACAAGGACCTTGCCAGGGAACTGGAAGAGAAGGGCTATGACTGGATCCGGGCAACCAATTGAGAAATTATGGCCACAAGCACTGCCAAAGAGACAATCAATAATCAGTTGACCGAGTGGTACTTTAGCAACCGCGACATCCTGATGGCGTCGTCGAGCTCGATATTCAATTCGCTGAGGCCGAAAGCAATGGAGGCGTTCGTCGAATTGGGCATCCCCGACCGCTCGCAAGAAAAGTACAAGTACACCGACGTCAGCTCCATTTTCCTGACGCCATTTAACCGTTACATCGGCCCGAAAAAAATCCTTTTCGATGTTGAGGACCTGTTCCACTGCGACATTCCCGAACTGGACACGGAGCTGGTCCTGCTGGTCAACGGCTGGTTCTATGAAAACCGCCCCAGGATCGACCGGCTTCCGGGCGGCATACTGGTTGGCAGCCTGGCTGAGGCGGCAAGGAGCTATCCCGACCTGGTCGGGGAGCATTACAGTCGATATGCCGACTTCCAGTCGGACGGACTGGTCGCTTTTAATACGGCGTTTGCACAGGATGGCATTTTTATCTACCTCCCTAAAGGATCGGGACAGGAGCGTGCGGTTCAGGTGGTGAACATCCTCCTGTCACCCGAGGACCTGTTTGTTCAGCACCGCAACCTGATCATTGTGGAAGAGGGGGCACTGGCCCGGGTGGTGGTTTGCGACCACTCCCTTTCGGCCCACCAGTTCCTCACCAACTCGGTGACGGAGGTCTTTGTCGGGCCCAACGCATCACTCGACCTGACCAAGCTGCAAAATGAACACAACCGGTCAAGTCAGCTCGCCTCCACGTTCATCCACCAGGAGCGCGACAGCCGGGTCACCTTCAATACGGTCACCTTGCACGGCGGTCTGATCCGCAACAATGTTTACTCCAGCCTGAATGGCCCGGGAGCGGAAAACCTAACCCTCGGACTTT
>JAWOHI010000175.1:0-6294 GCA_046485255.1 Bacteroidales bacterium | reverse complement strand
GAGAGGACAAAGCGCGAATAGCCGTGCTTTTTGAACTGATGGATCACGGTTTCCAGGATCGGCCGACCGCCCACCCGGAGCATCGGCTTGGGGGTGGCGTCGGTGAGTGGCCGTAGCCGCTGTCCGAGCCCGCCAGCCATCAGGAAGACGAGGTTGGGGTGCTTCTCCTTGCGGATCAGGTGGTCGATCTCGGCCAACCGCACCACGAAACCCTTCCCGTCAACGACGGGAATCTGGTAGATGCGCCGGGTTAAGGCCATCTCAATGATCTTTTCGCGGGAGTCGTCAATGCTTGCCGTTACCGGATCCCGATGGTAAATGCTTTCGATGGGGTCGTCGAGGGTGAGCCCCGACAAGAATCCGCGACGGATATCACCATCGGTGAGGGTTCCGGTAAGCCGGCCATCGGGATCCACCACGAGGGCGATCTTCATGGCTCCTCGGTCGATCACCTGCAATGCTTCGCGGATGGTAGTCCGTGGGCTGATTTTTATCTCTTTAACCTCGTACACGTGGTTTAATTGTCAAAGAAGGTTTTGGGAATCAGTTGATTGATTTCAACGCTTTTTAAAATGGCCACCACTTTCCCCGCGGCCCCGCCCTCCCCGTACGGATTGGTCACCCCGGGAAGTTGGCTGCGAAAAGCATCGGAATAGATGGTTTTCAGCCCGTTCAGGATGGCCTGCTCTTCACATTCGCAATCGATGACGGAGGCCGCGCGCAGCCGGCCGTCCTGGCGGTGCCCGATATTGAGGGTCCCGATATGGAACCCGGGCGCTTCGATCAGGCCGCTGGAGGAGTTGCCCACCACGGCGTCCACGTGCCGGAGTGCGGAGAGGTAGTTGAGCTGGCCCATCGATTTGATCAGGATGGCGCGGCCGTTGTTGAGGCGCACGAACTCCTGGATCCGCTCCACGATGGCCTTGTAGCCGATATCCGCGCTGGGGTGGGTGAAGATCAGGTGGGTATCGGTGAGCTGCGACAAGGCCTTCAGGAGCTCCTCCACCTGGCTGGCGACAGCAGACGGGTCGGTGGTTTCGGGGTGGTAGGTGACCAGCAGGTTCCTTGCCCCGAGGGTGAACCCGATGGCTTTCTCAAAATCGGCCCGCTCAAGGAACCGGAGCCGTAGGATGTTGTCGATGCCCATCCCACCGACCAGGAAGACCCGCTCGGGTGGCTCGCCCATACGGATCACGCGGTCGCGGTACTCGGGCGCGGCCGTGAAGTGGAGGTGCGACATCTTGGTCACCGCGTGCCTGATGCTGTCGTCGATGGCGCCCAGGCTCAACTCGCCGCCGTGGATATGGGCGACAGGCAGGTTGGCGATGAGGGCGGCCGACGCGGCACCCAATATCTCGAAACGGTCGCCCAGCAGGACGACGATATCCGGGTTGAGGGTGTGAAAGGCCGAAGCGAACCCCTCCAGCGCAACAGCCAGGGCGTGAGTGATATCGGTGGGCTTGTCGCCCATCAGCTGAAGGTCGAACTGCCGGTCGATGCGGAAACCGTCGTCACGGATGAGGTTGACGGTGGAGCCGAACTCCGGGGAGAGGTGCGTACCGGTGACCACCAGCTGGAGCTGGAGCTCCGGATCATCCTGGATCTCCTTCATCAGCCAGAAGAGGAGGCCGTATTCGGCGCGACTGGTGGTGACAACACAAATCTTTCTCATCAGATCAGCTCATCTTTTCGGTAATCCCTGGCGGCAAAGGTACCGATTATCCGGTCCCACTCGAGCGCAGGGATGCCGGTTCCGGGCCTTTTCACCGTCAGGTTGGCTTCGCTCAGCAATTCCCCCTCGCGTATATCGCAGGCGGCCACGATGCTCTTACGCGCCGCCCGCATATTCATTTTCTCTCCGGGAGTGGGATTTTTCCGGCCGCTGCCCAGGGATGCTTCCACGTTACGGATTGCCCGTACCATCGCCGCGAGCTCATCCGGCTCGAGACTGGCCTTGTGGTCGGGGCCCTCCAGGTTGCGGTTGAGCGTAAAGTGCTTCTCAATGACCTGCGCTCCGAGGGCAACCGCCGCAACGGGCACTTCAATGCCTTGAGTATGATCCGAATAGCCGACGCACACCCCGAACCGCCGTTTCATCGTGAGCATCGCCCGGAGGTTGACGCCGGAGTAGGGGGCGGGGTATTCGGTGCTGGCGTGCAGGAGGGTCACCAGGTGGCGGGGAAGGCCGGCCTGGCCGATGACCTCCAGCACCCGCGCGATCTCACGCATCGTGGCCATCCCGGTGCTCAGGATGAGCGGCTTGCCATAGCCTGCCAGCTGGCGGATCAGCGGGATGTTGGTCAGGTCGCCCGATCCAACCTTGAACTGATTCACGCCCAGCCGGTTAAGTAGATCGGCACTGTCCGGGTCGAACGGGGTGGAGAGGAAGCCGATCCGGTGCTGCCGGCAGAGGTCGATCAGTTCGATGTGCTCCTTTTCGCTGAGTTCCAGCTTTTTAAGCATATCGTACTGGCTGCCGGAGATGCCCGTGTTGGCCTCCTGATAGGCGGCCTTTGGAGCATCCGGAGTAACCAGGTTCTCCGTTTTAAAGGTCTGGAATTTAACGATATCGGCCCCGCACTGGGCGGCCGCTTCGACCATCCGGCGGGCCAGGAGGGGATCGCCGTTATGGTTGACTCCGGCTTCGGCGATGATGAGGACGGGCTCTTTCATTGGATGCGCCTCAATGGGTTACCGAAATAGGTTCCGGGTTCGGTGAGGGTTTTCATCACGACCGACCCCGCCGAAATCAGCGTATCGTGCGGGATGGCCACGTCATTGGCCAGCACCGCCCGGCTGCCGATGAAGGTGCGGCTGCCGACCGTGCACCGGCCGTTGAGGATGGCATAGGTGGAGATGTGGCAATGGTCGCCGGTAACGGATTCGTGCTCCACCAGGGCACCGGTGTTGATGATGCAGTTCTTCCCGACACGTGCTTCGGAGTTGATCACGGCCTGGTGCATCACGATGGTGCCTGGGCCAAGCACCGCGCTGCGCGAGACGTGGGCATAGGGTGAGATGATCACCGGGAAGTGCCCCCCGATTTCGAGGATGTGTTCAAAGAGCCTGATCCGCGCGTCAGCTCCTGAGATCTGGCCGATGGTGATCAGGAAATCCGGATAGAGCTTAACCAGTTCCGGCAGGTCGTCATCCGTTCCGATGATGGGATACCCCATCACCTGCCTGCCCCTGTCGCCATCCGGCAGGTTGCTGCCCTCCACGATGCCGGCAATCTCGAACCGCCCCTCCTCCAGGATGACGTCGATGCACGATTTGCAATGGCCTCCGCCGCCGACCAGAAGAAGCTTCTCTTTCATATTGAGGTTGTTTTTAGCAAAGATAGGTTATTTGGACCTGAGGAAGCCGGAGGCCTGCGCCCAGCGTCGGTTCAGGTCGGGAGATACTTTGAAAATGAGTGTAATGGCAACAAAAACCAGGGCTATGGCCAGGCTCCTGACGCCGATATCGAGCAGCAGGGTCAGGATCGGCATGGCGTCGTTGTTCAGGTCGGGGATCAGGAGGGCCGGGAGGTAGGCGGCCACGGCCACCAGCAGGGCGGCTGCGTGTCGCCAGGTATAGGGTTGCATCCGGTACCGGATCAGGAGGAACAGGTAGCGCATAAGCGCATAAGCGAAGGTGGAGATGGCCGAAGCGATGGCCGCCCCGGTGATGCCCACGGCCGGTATCAGCAGAAGGTTGGTCAGGATAACCAGTCCGCCGAACAGGATCACAAAGAGGGCCAGCATCCGGTAGTGGCTGCTGGTGGTCATCACCGAGCCGCTGATGCCGGAGGCCATTATGAAGAGGTTGGCCAAGCCGATCCAGAAGATGACCCATTTGCCCTCCTCGTAGGAGTCGGGCAGGATGTGGAAGATATTGCCGATGTTGCCCCAGATGCCCACAAAGATCAGCAGGGCGAAAAGGAGCTGATGAAGGCTGGTGTCGCGGTACAGGCGATTGATTTCCTGGTGGTTGTCCTCCTTCCACAGTTGCGCGACCACCGCGGCGGATATTTTGGATACGGCCCGGTTGGGGATCGAGACCAGGGACCCGAAGATGAAGACCCTGCCGTAGAGGCCGGTGGCCTCCAGTCCGAGGAAGGAGTTGACCATGATCCGGTCGATGTAGAGGATCATTATGTTGCTGAAGGCGATGATGAGGCCATAAGAGGCAACGCTGACCAGCGAACGGGTCATCTCCCGGTTGAAGTGTGCCCGGTCGGGCCGGATGACGAACTCCCCGTCGCGGATGAGGGAGACCGTGATCAGGATACCGGGGACGGAGAGGGCGATGGCGTAGAGAATTACGGCCCCGCCGAAGCCGCACCAGCCGGCCGTGAAGACCAGGAACCCGGCCAGGATGAAGACTCGCATCAGGAACTCCCTCAGGAAAATGCCCTTGACGGCGTTCAGCAGCACCGCGTAATAGATGTCGGTCACCAGGTAGATCGCGGTAAAGATGGTGAGCGGGATGATCCAATCCATATACCGGATGAAGAGGAGAGAGCCTTGCGCCTCGCTGTCGGCGATGATCCAGGGGCGCAGGAACAGGTAGACGATCAGCGAGATGATCGTTCCGGCTATTGTCACCCAGAAGAGCAGTCCGTAGAATCCGTGGTGGTGGTTGGAAGGATTGCGAAACCAGGGGAAGAGCCTGTTGGTCACGTTGTTGAGCCCCAGGGTGGCGAGGGTGGCAAACACCAGCGACCAGGAGGTGATCAGTTCGAGGACTCCGTTTTCGGCTTTGGTGAAAATGATCGGCTGGAGCAAGCCGGCCGTGACGAACCCGACCACCACCCCGACATAGGAGAAGAATGAGCCCTTAATGCTCTGTTTTTCAACGATACCCATCCTTTTCGGAATTTGGACTAAATGTAGCATTTTGGCCCGACCTTCCCTATCGGTACTGAAATCTTTGTAAATTAGGCCCGGAAAAGCAGGGAGAATGAGGAACAAACCACAAAAGGTGCCTACGGTCCGGTTACGAAATTCGTATGTCACGACCATCGTGAGCATCTCCCTGGTGCTGTTTCTGCTGGGGATGCTCGGGCTCCTGCTGCTAAACGCCAAAATGATAGGCGACTATGTCAGGGAGAACATCGGTTTCACGGTGATCCTGAAGCGTGATGTCAAGGAGGCCGACCTGCCGGCCATCGAGAAACTGTTACGGGACCATCCCGCCATCAAGGAGTTCTCGTTTGTTCCGGCGGAGCAGGCAGCCGAGGAGCTGCAGCGGGAGCTGGGCGAGAATTTTCTCGAGTTCCTGGGTGAGAACCCGCTGCATCCCAGCTACAACCTGAGACTGAACGCGGCGTATGCCAATCCCGACAGCCTGACCTTGATCGAAACCGATTTGATGAAACAGGCCGCGGTTCACGAAGTGTTCTACCAGGAGTCGATGGTCCACCTGGTGAACGACAACCTGAAAAAGATCAGTGTGGTGATCCTGGTCTTCAGCATTTTGTTGTTCCTGGTTTCGGTGGCGCTGTTTAATAACACCATCCGGCTGCTGGTTTACAGCAAGCGGTTTATCATCAAGACGATGCAGATGGTAGGCGCCAACCGGAGCTTTATCCGCCGACCGTTCCTCATCCGGGGACTCCTGCACGGCGTGATCGGATCTGCGGTGGCCACGCTGCTGCTGCTCGGATTGCTGCAGGTAGCCAGGAAGAGGATGCCTGAGGTGCTGGTCTTCACTGATATGCAGACCGTTGGGGTGCTGGTGCTGTTTATGTTCCTGATCGGCATCCTGTTGACCTGGCTCACCACCGTGATGGCGGTGAACAAGTATCTGACGCTGGACAGAGACTCCCTGTATTATTGACGATTTACGATTTACCATTTACGATTCACGACATTCACGACATTCACGAAAAATGAAAACTCCCAAAAAAGACAATAAGGCACCCAAAGCCGAACCCACTCCCGGCCGCTTTGTGTTCACGAGGCTGAACTACCAGTTGCTGATTGCCGGCTTGGTGGTGATGCTGATCGGCTTTTTGCTGATGACCGGTGGCGGGTCGGACAATCCGGAAGTTTGGAATCCCGGAGTGTTCAGTTTCAGGCGTATCACGCTGGGACCGATCATTTTGCTGATCGGCTTTGTCATTGAAGGAGTGGCCATAATGTACCGGCCCAAGCCGAAAAAGCAGGTTTAATCTTCATGGATTGGCTACAGGCTTTGCTGCTCGGGTTGGTCCAGGGGCTGACCGAGTTCTTGCCGGTCAGCCCCTGGACCAACCCGAGCAGCAAAGCCTGTAGCCAATCCATGAAGATTAAACCTGCTTTTTCGGCT
>JAWOHI010000337.1:0-5213 GCA_046485255.1 Bacteroidales bacterium | reverse complement strand
TTTAAGTTTTAACTACAAACATTAATACAAAAACGATGGAAAACACCAGCAATAAACCGGTAAAATGGGTGGTCGATCCCTCCCACAGCGAAATAACGTTTAAAGTCAAGCACCTGATGATCAGCAATGTGAAGGGCGAATTCAAGAGCTTCACCGCTTCGATTGAGCACGAGGACTTCCTAAAAGGACCTGTCAGTGCTTCCATTGAGACCGCCTCGGTTTTCACCAACAACAACGACCGCGACAATCACCTTCGCAGCGCCGACTTTTTCGACAGTGAAAACCATCCGGCCATGACCTTTGAGAGCACCAGCTTTTCGAAGATCGATGAGGAGGCCTATCTGCTCAAGGGGATGCTCACGATCCGCGGGATCAGCAGGGAGGTTGAGTTGGACGTTGAGTTCGGCGGCATCAACACGGATCCCTGGGGCAACGTAAAAGCCGGCTTCAGCTTTGAAGGGAAGATCAACCGGAAGGATTGGGGCCTCAACTGGAACGCCGCACTGGAGACGGGTGGAGTCCTGGTGAGCGACGAGGTCAAGGTTGCCGGTGAGATTCAGCTGGTTAAGCAGGGCGCATAGGGACTTAGGGGCGCAAGGGCATAAGGATGAAAGGGTGAAGGGGGTGTGGGTTAGAGGACGGCGGACGGCGGAAGCTCTTCACTAACCCCAGACTTCAGTCTGGGGGGCCGGGGAGCCACTTGTGATGAACTTCTTTCGTAGCGAGGCGGGGAATTGAACCCCGGACCTCATGATTATGAATCATGCGCTCTAACCAACTGAGCTACCTCGCCCCAATTCAGGGTGCAAATATAGAATTTTTTCCAGATAAACAGAAAGCGGTTAAGCCAACGAATTCTTGCATATTATCCGTTTTTTGCTATATTGCGCTTGATCAAAACGTAAAGATCCGAGCAATGCCTGTTAAGCATAAATTTGAGATGGAGTACCTGATCAACGCATCCCTGAAGGTGCTCTTCGCACGTCTGAGTACTCCGGGCGGCCTGTCGGAATGGTTTGCCGACGACGTAAACCTCGAAGGCAATACCCTCACCTTCTTCTGGGAAAAATCACAACAACAGGCTGAAATCCTTTGCATCAAGGAGAACAGGGCCGTCAGGCTCAAGTGGCTCGACGACGAGGATCCGAAGTCCTACTTTGAATTCAAGCTGCACCGCGAGGAACTCACCGGAGTGGTCGCCCTGACAATCACCGATTTCGCGCGGAATGAGGACATCGAGGATGCCAAGGAGTTGTGGGATAAGCAGATCAATAATCTGAAAGCGCAACTGGGTTCCTGAAGAAAAATTCGACGTACCAAAGCCGGAGGCAAACCGTTATCTTAGCAGTTTCTGCTGATGAAACGACTGCACCGCTATATCATCCGTTCCTATATCGGTCCGTGGATCCTCACCTTCGTGCTGGCGATGATCGTCCTGATCCTGCAGTTCGTCTGGAAATACATCGATGAACTGGTTGGGAAGGGGCTCTCCTGGACCATCATCTCCGAACTGCTGCTTTACGTTTCGGCCCAACTCGTTCCGATGGCCCTGATCCTGAGCGTGCTGCTGGCTTCCATTATGACCTTCGGAAACCTCGGCGAACATTCGGAGCTCAGCGCCATCAAATCTTCGGGGATCTCCCTCACCCGGACGATGTCGCCCCTTTTCATCCTCGTCATCGCGCTGATGATCGGGGCCATCCTTTTTTCCGACCGCGTGGTGCCCCGCACCAACCAGAAGTTCTTCGCCCTGATGGTTTCCATCCGGCAGCAACGGCCCGAATTTGACATCAAGGAGGGACAGTTCATCAACGACAGCCGGCTGGAGGGCTATACCCTGCGAATCGGGCGCCGGACCAACCGGAACAATATGCTCCACGACATAATGGTGTATGACCATACGGCCAAGGCAGGCAACGTGTCGGTGACAGTGGCCGATTCGGGCCACCTGGTAATGACCCGTGACCGGAAGAACCTGCTCCTGACCCTCTACACTGGTTACAGCTATGCCGAGCGGCTCGACGAGAACAACCGGATCACCCCCAACAGGCCGCTGCAGCGCAACCGCTTCGAGATGCAGCAGTTTATGTTCAACCTTCCGGGGGCCGACCTCGAGCGGGCCGACGAGGAGATCTACAAGGACAACTACCGGGTTAAGACAATGATTGAGCTGAGCGAATATGTCGATGCCCTGCATCGTGACCTCCGGTACCACCGCGACAAGCTGTCCAAGGACCTGCTGCTGACACAACTCTTCCGGCTCGATGACAAGAATGACCCGAAGGAGCCGCTCTCCACCCGGCAGGACAGCCTGGCCGCCCTGCGCGTGAACGTGGACTCTTTGCTGTCTCCCGGTGATGAAAAGATTCGAAAGATGGCCATCGACAACGCCATCAACTATGCGCGGTCGGCCATGAACCTGGTGACGGCCGGCAGCGACCGCGACCAGTCGAAGCTCCGGTGGATCTACCGGCATCAGGTGGAATGGCACCGGAAGCTGACCATATCCATTGCCTGCCTGATCTTTTTCCTGATCGGCGCACCGCTCGGGGCCATCATCCGCAAGGGAGGGCTGGGCACCCCGGTGGTCATCTCCACCCTATTCTTCATCTTCTACTACATCATCTCGCTGGCCGGGGAAAAATATGCCCGGGCCGGCATCCTGCCGGTCTGGCTGGGGATGTGGGGCTCCACCATTCTGCTGCTGCCGCTAGGCATCCTGCTGACCGTGAAGACCACCCGCGATTCCGCGATGATGAACGCCGACTCCTACCGGCTCTTCATCCGGAAAGTCTCGCGCCTGTTCAAGGCCGGCAACAATGGAAACAATGAGAATACTCCAGTTAACCAATAAGCCCCCCTACCCCGCCCGCGACGGCGGTTCCATCGCCACCCTGTCGCTGGCAACAGGGCTCGCGACCGAAGGTCACACGGTGACAGTGCTGGCAATGAACACCTCCAAGCACTTCGTCGAAGGGGCCCGCCAGGAACCTGGCAACCCCGGCGCGCCCTACCCCAATATACCACTGACCATCGAGCTTGTTCCGGTTGATACCGGCATCCGGTGGCACAAAGCCCTGGCCAACCTGCTCTTTTCGAGGCTGCCCTATAACGGCCAGCGGTTCCTCTCTGACACCTACCGGCAGCGCCTGCGGGAACTTCTTGGCAAGGAGCGGTTTGACGCGATCATCCTGGAGAACCTCTATACGGCCCTCTATCTAGGGGATATCGAAGAACTTTCGGACGCCCTGGTCGTGATGCGCGCCCACAACGTGGAACACGAGATCTGGGAGCGGACTGCCGCGGCTGCCAGGGGCGTCAAACGCATCTACCTGACCGGTCTGAGCCGCCGCATCCGGCGGTTCGAGCTCTCCCTGATCAACCGGTATGATGCGCTGGTTCCGATCACACATCGTGATGCGTCTCATTTTAAGCAGTTTGGCAATACCAAGCCGGTCCACGTCCTTCAAACCGGCATCGACATCCTGCCATCCGGACAGGAGGAGAGCCCCGGCTTACCCACGGTGGCCCACTTGGGCGCGCTCGACTGGATCCCGAACCGGGATGGTATCCGGTGGTTCCTGGGGCAAGTTTGGCCAGTGGTTATCAAGGAGTTTCCACAAGCCCGGTTCCACCTGGCCGGCCGTAATGCACCGGATGGTTTTGCAGATGAGATGCGGGCAGGCGGGGTAGTGTTTCACGGGGAGATCGAGGATGCCGACCGGTTCATCCGGTCGTACCCCCTGTTCATCGTACCCCTCTTCTCGGGCAGTGGAATGAGGATCAAGCTGTTGCAATACCTGGCCGCCGGCCGGGCCGTGGTCTCCACCCCCATCGGCGCCGAAGGGATCCCGGTGAATAGTGGCCGCGAGCTCCTGATCGCCGACCAGCCCGGCGATTTTGCCCGAAGCATCTTGGAGTTGTTGGGGGACCCGGAGCGATGCCGGGAAATCGGAAAAAATGCCGTTACCTTTGTGGAGCAAAATTTCGACAACGAAACCCTGATCCGGGCGTTCACCCAATTTCTGACACGATTGAATAATGGCGGCGAAGATCATACTCGGGATTAGCATCCTGGCGATTCTGCACAGCTATCTGCTGTTCCCGCTGATCCTCGAGCTGATCGGCCGCCTCCGCCGGCGCAAGCCCGAACCACGCCTCGCGCAGCCGGAACTCCCCTTCGTGACCATCCTGCTCTCCGCCTACAACGAGGAGGCCGTCATCGGGGAGAAGATCGCCAGCATCTACGACACCACCTACCCGCCCGACCGCTTCGAGGTGCTCATCGGGTCGGATGCCTCCACCGACCGGACCGTGGAAATTGTTGAAAACCTGGCAAGGGAACATCCCACCCTGCACTTTTTCCCCTCTGATCATCGCCGGGGCAAGCCCAACGTGATCAATAGCCTCGTGGAGAAGGCCCGGGGCGGGATCCTGATCCTGACCGATGCCAACGTCATCTTTGAACCCGCCACCCTGAGCCAGCTCCTGGCACCCTTTGACGACCGGGCTGTCGGGCTGGTCGACACCCGAATGATCAACCTCGGTATCAAACGGGAGGGGATTTCGCATCAGGAGAAGGCCTATATTTCGAGGGAAGTGAGGATCAAACACCTCGAAAGCCGACTGTGGGGGTCGATGATGGGCCCGTTCGGGGGCTGCTTCGCCATCCGTAAGGAGCTTTTCGAGCCGGTCCCGCCGAACTTCCTGGTGGACGATTTCTACCTTAATATGAAAGTTCTGGAATCTGGTTATCAAGCCATTAACAACCCGGAGGCCTGCGTTTACGAAGATGTGTCGAACGACTTGGGGATCGAGTTCAGGCGGAAGATCCGTATCTCCACCGGCAATTTCCAGAACCTGGTCCGGTTCCGCAAACTGCTCCTCCCAAGCCGCCCCGGGATTGCCTTCTGCTTTTGGAGCCATAAAGTACTCCGCTGGTTCGGCCCCCTTTTCCTTATAGCCATTGGATTTACACTGGCCTGGCTATCATCCACTTCGGTCTTCTGGCTGGTTCTTCTGGCCGGCTACCTCGGCTTGTTGGCGGTGCCGGTAGCCGACCTATTGCTTAAAAAGCTAAATTTGCACTTTATTTTATTTAGGTTCATCACCCATTTCCTGGCGATGAATCTCGCACTGTTGATAGGATTTTTCAGATATCTGAAAGGGGTTAAAACGAATGTCTGGCAACCGACCAAACGGCACCAATAGAA
>JAWOHI010000141.1:0-10399 GCA_046485255.1 Bacteroidales bacterium | reverse complement strand
CTGCAATTCTTTTGTTATCTTACAAGGCCAATCCCCATACTAGTGGCCTATGAAATCGACTTTGTCTAGCGGCTTGTTGGGAGTTTTGTTCCTTTTAGCTGCTGATTTGGCTTTTTCTCAGACGCAGGAGCAGGTTTACAAGCCCGACCTGCCCGCCGGCATCGGCAATGCCAACGAACGGCTGGCCTCATTCCGCATCAAGGCCGCCTCGCGAACGGAAACGCTCCAAGCCGTGACGATGAACCTGGAGGGGACGACCGACCTGGCCGATCTCTCAACCATCAAAGTATATTATAACGGCCCGGTCGAGCGGTTCAACCCGGAGGATGCCACCCTTTTCGGCAGCGCGGAGTCCGCAGCGGGCGTGCTCACCATCACCGGAAACCAGCCGCTGACCGAAGGGGAGAACTATTTGTGGATCACGGCCAATGTGTCGGCCCGCGCACGCGAAGGTCATCAGATCGGGGCCAACCCCCTCTCCTTCACCAAAATCGGCGGTCAGCCGGTGAGCATTCCGGCACTGGAAGGAACACGAACCCTGCTGCAGACCAGCACCCTGCTCTTTTCGGGGGGGGATGCCGGATCGGAGAATTACCGCATCCCGGCCATCGTGACCGCCCTGGATGGCTCGCTGGTGACCGCCACCGACAAGCGATGGGAGAACGCGGCCGACCTGCCCAACCACATCGACGTGGTGATCCGCCGGAGCACCGACCAGGGAAGGAGCTGGAGCGAACCGTTAACCATTGCCGGACAGGGCACCAGCGTCGGCTATGGAGACCCGGCCCTGGTAGTCAACCGGCAAAACGGTGACATCATCTGCCTCTTCGCCTCCGACAAGGGCTGGACCCAATCCACCGCCACCGACCCGCAGCGCATCAATGTGTCGATCAGCTCCGATAACGGCATCACCTGGAGCGCGCCCGTGGACATCACCTCCCAGATCTACGGCGCGGAATGCGATAACCCGATATCAAAGAACTGGCCGGGAGCCTTCGTCACCTCCGGGGCCGGCACCCAACTCAGGAGCGGCCGGCTGATGGCGGTGCTGGCCGCCCGCGAGACCACAGCCAACGTCATCTCTAATTTCGTCATTTACTCCGACGACGGTGCCCGGACCTGGCAGGTCTCCACCAACCGGGCCTCCATCAACGGCGATGAGGCCAAGGTGGTGGAACTCGATAACGGAGACGTGCTGATGAGCATCCGCCATTCCGGTAACCGCTGGTTCAATATTTCCAAAGACCAGGGGATCACCTGGCTGGAATCTCCTTACAGTCAGCCTGATATTGTCGATCCATTCTGCAACGGTGATCTGATCCGCTACACGTCTAAAACGACAGGGTACGACAAGAACAGGCTTTTACACAGCATCCCCTATGCGGCCTCTCGAAAGAATGTGAGCGTTTTGATCAGCTATGACGAGGGCGATACCTGGCCTGTGAGAAGGACTATCTGCCCGGGCGCCTCGGCCTACTCCTCGCTCTGCGTACTCGACGATGGCAACGGAACCATCGGAATCTATGTCGAAGTGGGTGAGTATGAGACCTATCAGATGTATTTTATCAGTTTTTCGCTCGACTGGCTCAGCAGTGCGACGGATCGGTGGGTAACCGCAGATAATTGAAAATCAGCATAACTTAACCCAAACACAATGAAATCATTCGCTATCTGGTTGTTGGCGGCACTTTTGCTGCTGGCTCCCACCTCCTGCCGCGACCGGGGTTCCGATATCGTCGGAGGAGCGATTCTCTCCGACCTGGCTCGTCAGATCGACGGGCGAAGCATGCGCGCCACCTCCACCAAGACGGGTGAGGATGGCAAACCCATTCCTCATAACTCAGACAATTCCCGCATTATGCCCGGGGAGTCAAAGGTGGTCCTCGATGTCGACGGTCCCGGCGTGGTGACCCATATGTGGTTCACGTTCCTGGCTCCCGGCCGGCACCCGTGGGCTACCAACGGTTCGGCCACCCACCAGGAGATGCTGCTGCGGGTCTTCTACGACGGTCGTGAGGTACCCGATATCGAAGTTCCCTTTGGCGATTTCTTCGCCAACTGCTTCGGCAAGCGGGCGGAAGTGATCAGCCTGCCGGTCATCGTGGAGGATGCCGACTCCTATAACAGCTTCTGGCCAATGCCGTTCCGAAAATCCATCCGGATCGAGGTGGTGAACCAGTGCGACGACAAGAACATCAACCTCCTTTATTTCAATATCGACTGGATCAAGAAGGATCGTTTGCCGAAGAGCACGCCCTACTTCTATGCCCGCTACCGCCAGGAGTATCCGGCGGTTCTGGGCAGCGACTACCTGATCCTCGAGACCGAAGGCAAGGGCCACTACGTGGGTACGGTGATGGCCGTGCGCACCCGCAGCCCGTCGTGGTTTGGTGAGGGCGACGAGAAGATCTACATCGACGGCGAAGAGGAGGCCTCCATCTGGGGCACCGGCACCGAGGATTACTTTCTCAGCGCCTGGGGCTTGCAGTCGGGGGTGAACACGCCCTATTTCGGGACCGTCTATTTCGACCAGTGGGGGATTGTTGGCGGTCACACTTCGGCTTACCGCTGGCATCTGGCCGATCCGGTGGTGTTTAACAAGAAAATCCGCGTCACGATCGAGCATTATGGCTGGATCTCGCCCGATGAGAACGTGGAGCAACGTGCGCACAGTTGGAACGAGCGCGAGGATGATTTTGCCACCGTGGCATTCTGGTATCAGACCGGCATCCCGACCGGCGCCGGGCCGGTGCCGTCGGGGAAGGAGCGGGTGCTGCCCAGCCTTGACCAGGTTTTTCCGGCATCGGCAGCCATCGCACTGAAAACCATCAGCAACGCCACTGGCGTGATCCAGGACAACCTCGACCATTATATGGATGGGCAGCTCCTGCTGGCGCCCACCAGCGACCGGGCATCGGTGGTCATTCCCTTCACCGTCGGCGAAAAGAAGCCCACCCGGCTGCTGGTGGCCGTCACCAAGGCCCCCGATTACGGGATCTGGCAGGCATATCTCAATGGCATCAAGGTGGGTCCGACGATGAACCTCTATGATAAGGCCGTGAAAGAGTGGGAGCACCACCTGCTCGATTTCTGGCCTGACCCGGGCGAATACCGGCTCGAACTGAGGTTGGTGGGCAAGGATCATTTCTCCTCGGGTAACCTCCTGGGGATTGAATCGGTGCGCCTGCGTGAGCGCCGGCCCAGGGTGGCGGAGTTCGCCTACGACCGCGACAACGACTGGAAAGCAGAGCCAAAGTTATACGATTGATAATTAAGCAGTTAATAATGATTCTGATGAGAACAGCATACCGACCGGCTCTGGTGGCCATCGCACTGATGATGTTTACCATTCCGGGCCGTGCCGATATCCTGAAGGAGCTGGCCGCCCTCTCCCGGATTGACCGGCTGCCGGCCTACCTCGAAAATTGCGAGGTTTGGCAGGTATCCAGTTACGACACTACCGGGGGCAACGATGACGGTTTTTCGGGCAACTATTCGTTTATCCGCAAGGAGAACGGCCACCTGGTGATCGCCGAGCTGAAGGGCCCGGGGGTGATCCAGCGCATCTGGACCCCCACGCCGACGACGGATACGATCGAATTTTATTTTGATAATGAGAAGGTTCCAAGGATCAGCCTTCCTTTCATCGATCTTTTCAGCGGTACCCATCATCCGTTCCTGAGGCCGGTAGTGGGGAACGAGGTGGGGGGTTATTACTGCTATGTGCCCATCCCGTACCAGGGGGCCTGCAAGGTTGTTTTCAAGGGGTCGAGGATGCAGTTCTTCCAAATACAATATCGCAAACTAACCGGTTCAGAGACGGTTGTGTCCTTTCCACGGCAGTTTTCGATAGCTGAGGAGGAGGCCCTGCAGCGAGCCTTGGCTACCTGGAGCCGGATCGGGGGGAACATCCCGGGCATCTTCGGAGAAGGAGTCAAGGTTCACGAAGGCTCCTACCTGCTCTCGCCCGGCACGGTAACGCGCATTTACGCCCACAACCGGGGCGGCCGGATCATCGGGATCGAGCTGATCCCGCGCTCGGGGCTCAATCCCTTGTTCCGCGACCTGATCCTCCAGGCTTGGTGGGATGAGGAGGAGGTTCCGGCCATCAACTGCCCGGTGGCCGACTTTTTCGGGTATGCCTTTGGCCGGCCATCGATGCAGTCGATGCTTCTCGGTGTGCTGGGCGACATTCATTACTGTTACTTCCCGATGCCCTATGGCAAGCGGGCGGTGCTGGACCTGGTATACCTGCAGTCGCCCGACCGGGGCGGTGGGGATATTCCCTGCGATGTGAGGATTCTCTATTCGGATGAGACCCTGACGAAAGGCGAGGGCCGGTTCTATGCGCAGTGGCGGCGGGAGGTTGATCCGGAGGCGGGGGACCCATATACCTTACTGGAGCTTACGGGCCGTGGCCATCACGTTGGCACCCTCCTGCAGGCGCAGGGGCTGAACCCGGGGATGACCATCTTCTTCGAGGGGGACGACGTGTGCATCGTTGACGGGGAGATGCGGCTGCACGGGACTGGTTCGGAGGACTATTTCAACGGGGGGTGGTACGCCCTGGCCGACCGCTGGGACCAGGCGTTCAGTCTGCCGGTGCACGGGTGCCTCGACTATTCGATCCCGTTGGCCAGGACCGGCGGGTACCGGCTGCTGATTAGCGACAAGATCCCCTTTGAGAAGAGCCTCAGCCTGACCATCGAGCACGGACCCGAAGGCAATCAGGTGCCGGTGGATTATACGTCTGTTGCTTTCTATTATTGCGATACTCCACCCGAGAGCAACGAGATCCCCGGGGAGGAGCTGCTGGCCGCATCCAGTCCGCCGGCGTTGATGGAGTACTACCTCCAGCTCTTACCGGTGCAGGCCTTCAGCGGAAATGCCACCCTCGCGAAAGAGGCGATCACCGATGCTTCGACCGGCAACCGGTTTGATGCCCTCACCCTGGAGGCGGGCCGCAACGGGTTCGTGAAATTTGAACTACAGGTGCCCGAAGAGGGGGAATACAAGCTGTACCTCAGCTACTTCAAAGGTCCCGGGGCCGCTTCGTTCGTGGTCAACCAGCGACAGATCCCGGTTTGCCCGCTCAGGGATGCTCAAGCGACGGAAACCGTGCTGGTTAGCCGTGAATATATGGGAAACCTCTCGGTCAAGCAGGGGACCAATACGATCACGGTGATGCTGAAGGGCCTTCCCGCGGGCTCCGACCGCGGCCGGTTCAGCCTGCACAGGGCATATCTGGAGCGGCTCTGAGACCGGATCAGCGGTGACTGACCTTTTGGAGGCGGCCCACATCGTAGCCGCGCGCTTTCGCATTGGCGACCAGCCGGTCGTACACCTCCGGCTCCATCACCGGCGTGCGGCTCAGGATCCAGAGGAAATTCTCCGACGAGCTGCCCACCAGGGCCCATTGGTAATTGGGCTCCAGCTCCAGGACGAGGTAATCCGCGTAGAAGAAGAGGAAGAAAGAGACCTTGAGCTCTGACGGCTTGTTTGGATCGGGCACCTTTGCCTTGCCCACCGCGGTCTTCAGAGGACCGTTGATGGAGCCTTTGTACCCCTGGTTCAGTACCTTGATCTTTCCATCTTTACGGTACGAGTAGGTGGCCGTCACCCCCTGGAGGTCCTTTTCAAAAGAGTGGGGAAAGCGGGCAATTTCATACCAGGTGCCAAGGTAGCGGTCGAGATCAAGCGATTCGACCGTCGTGCGGTCGAGCCGGTCCTGGGCCGATGTACAGGACGGGGACAGGATGGTTGTGGCAGCCATAAGGGAAATAAAAATAAGTTTTTTCATAAGTGGATTTATTAATCGGCCCGATAAGAGGCCCGGTTCAATTCTCCAAGATTACGGAACGGTTTGGGCGGGTTCAGGTGGCGGGCCAGGAACTTGTAGATTTCCAGCCGGATCTCCCGGGCGGCGCGTGTATCCATCCGGTCGAAAGAGTGTCCGCCAGGCATATCTTCAAAAATCTTGTATTCAAAAGGTTTGCCTTCGGCCTTCAAGGCCCTGATGAGGTGCTCCACCTCCAGGACGTTCACGTCCTCATCGTTGGTGTTGGTGTGGATGAGCAGCGGGGTGTCCTTCATCTTGTGGACATTCCAGGCAGGTGACCGCCGCCGGTACTCCTTTACGTCGTCATCCGCGCTCTTGCCGATATGGTATTTGGCCTCGAACAGGTCACGGTAGCCCTGATTCTTATAGCCCATCCGTGCGATCAGGTCGCTCACCGGAACCCCGGCAAAGGCCGCCTGGTAATGATCGGGGTGGTCAAAGATGTTCATCAGGGCGATCATTCCCCCGTGACTCCAGCCGATGATCCCCACCCGGTTCTTGTTGATGAAGGAGTAATTATCCAGCATATACTGGCGGCTGTAATCCACGTCCTCCACCTCAAGACCGCCGTAGTCGATCTTACGGTATAAACTGCCTCCATAACCGGTGCTGCCACGGTAATCGACGGCCACCACCACGTATTTCTGGGCCACCAGCTCCCTCACGATGTGGGTGTAATAGGTGGTGAAACTGGCGTGAACGCCGCCGTGCGGAAAAACAATCAGGGGGTATTTATAGGCCGGGTCGAAGTCGGACGGAATGAAAACGTACGACCAGAGCTTGACCGGATTGCCCGCTCCCTGACCGGTTGGGTTCTCCTCTTTGGCCAGCGGCGGACCATACATAAACACCTTGTCAATGATGGCGATATCTCCGAGCCGCTCCTGCCACATCAGGTCATCGATGCCCTTCTCCACAACGTCGAGCCGGTGCTGCAGATCCTCAAATTCTTTCAGTATGCGGTCGAGCTTGCCCTCGAGGGTCTCATTGGTGACCTGGGCGGTAAGGCATACCGGCAGGAAAACCGCCAGCAGCAGGACCCGGCGAATCAGGGGTAACACGGTTCTCATTTGGGTCATCTTGTGATTGGTTTTAACAAAGATAACAAAGCAGATCCGATCCGTTTCGTAAATTGCGGGTAAAACCGATCTGATGAAAAAACTGTTGCTAAACATACCGTTCGCCATCTTATTGTTTGCTAGTTCTTTATTGTCAGCCCAGGAACAGGGGAGCCAATTATACCGGATCTATCCGGATGATTTTTCCCGGATCCGGCAGATCGAAAGCCTAGGGGTGAACGTGTACGATATGAAGCCCGGCGCCTGGATCGAGGTG
The DNA here is from genome assembly GCA_046485255.1 of Bacteroidales bacterium. Lineage (GTDB taxonomy): Bacteria > Bacteroidota > Bacteroidia > Bacteroidales > UBA12481 > UBA12481. Next base: position 3,225 of record JAWOHI010000141.1, on the reverse strand, counting down.
ACGGCCAATCCGGAGGTGATCGCCAGGCTGAAGGCGGAAGGATTTAGGATCGAATTCATTGCCAACAGCTTCAAGGAGTTATACGAGGAACAACCCGGATTGAAATACTCCCCGCCCTTTCACAACTACGAACAGACCAATGCCGAGCTGGTCGCTATCGCCGCGGCCCATACGGGCATCACGCGGCTCGACACCATCGGCTATTCCGTCCTGGGGCGGGCCATCTGCTGCCTGAAACTATCGGATCAGCCCGGCCTGGATGAGGATGAGCCCCCGATCCTGATCATCGGGGCGCACCACGGAAACGAGGTGCACAGCGTGGAGGCCGTTCTTTATCAGATTCATCATCTTATTGATAATTATAACGTTGACCCGGAAGTGACCCGCTGGATCAACGAAATGGAGATCTGGTTCATCCCGCTGATGAACCCCGACGGGCGGGAGGCGATGCGGCGCGTGAACCAGAACGGGGTCGACCTGAACAGGAACTACTCCTTTGGCTTCACCCCGGGCGGCAACCACGGTCCAGCGGCCTTTTCGGAGCCGGAGAATGCTGCCATACGTGACTTTGCCGCCCGATATCCCCCCGTGATGAGCCTCTCCTACCACACTTCGGGGCAATACCTGCTCCACCCCTGGACCCACACCAACGGGGCTGCCCCTGACTCATCGGCGATGATTTACCACGGAAACCTGATCTGCCAGTCCATCCCGGCCCAGTCGGGCACGGGCGACCACTACGCGCTGCTCCAGGGGGGGCGCTGGTATTTCACCGCGGGGGAGTACTGCGATTATATGTATGTCACCCATAACACATTGGCTTTTACCGTGGAGATGGGCATCAGCCAGGCTCCCGACTATTCGGTGGTGCCGGAGATGGTGGAGGGCAACCTGGCCGGGCTGAAGACGATGCTGCGGCAGGTATGGAAGGCCGGGGTGACCGGCCTGGTCACCGATGCCGGCACGGGTCTGGCGGTGAGGGCGGTCATCGACATTCCCTCCATTGACCGGCAGGGGAAGGTGCCCTTGCGGACGGCCGACAGCCTCTACGGACGCTACTACCGCTACCTGGAGCCGGGAACCTACGCCTTCGAGGTTTCGGCGCCCGGATACCGGACCGTGACGGCCGAGATCGTCATCTCGCCCGACAGCCTGATTTACTGGGATATCCCAATGGAGCGGTCGGCCTACCTGCAGATCGATGCCATCGTGGTCACCGACGGCGGCAGCCCCAACACCTCAGGCAACGCTGACGGGCTGGTCAACGTGGGCGAAACCCTGGGACTTTCAATGAGCCTTCTCAATCTCCACGCGCACAACGCGCGCGGGGTCTATGCGGTCATCGTCACTGACAACCCGAACATCGTCTTGCTGGGCGATTCGCTCCATTTCGGGGATATCGGCGGACAGGCCTATGCCTCTTCGTCCGATACCCTTTTGTTCCGCATCCATCCCGACACTCACGATGGGGAGCAGCTGGTACTGAACGTTGCCATCGGCGACTCGGCCGGGTTTGGCTGGTACGACCGCGTCACGCTGGAGGCGTATGCCCCCAGGGTGCTGCTGACCAATGTCTTCGTAGATGACTCAGGCGGTAACGGGAACGGGGCGATTGACAGCGGTGAGACGGTACTGGTTGGTTTGACCCTTTTTAACGAGGGTCGCCAGGAGCTGAACGGGCTGGAATTGGCCATCAGCGAGGACGATCCCTTTTTCGAGGTGCCGATGGCCGTTCAGTCGGCCGACCGGATCCGGCCGGCCGAGGCGGTGACCTTTCACTTCCCGGTCACCCTTTCTGATGAAGCTCCGGTGGCGTACGTGGCGGGGTTCGGCGCCAGACTGATGTCTGCCGAGGGGCACGCCCCCTCCTTCAACTTCAAGTTGCACAACATCCTGGGATTGTATGATGATTTTGAATCCGGGGAGAACGGTTGGACTCACGCCTCCTATTTCACTACAGCCAACCATCACGACGACTGGCAGCTGGGTACTCCCGCCGGACAGGGGGGCGACCCCTTCCAGGCCTGGTCGGGCCAGAACTGCTGGGGCACCGACCACGGGTGGGCGGATTACCAGGGGACCAGTTGGGACGGGCTCTATCAGGCGAATGTTCATAACTACCTGCGGAGTCCGGTGATCGACTGCTCCGCCTTCAGTGGTACCGGATTGAAATTTAGGCGGTTACTAAATCTAAGGGTGAACGATTACGGCCGTATCAAGGTGAATGATCAGCTGGTCTGGCAGAGCCCGCAACTGGGTCACCTCGAAAACGACTGGTCGGAGCAGCTGATCGATATCTCCGCCTTCGCCGACGGCAAATCGTCGGTGCGGATCATCTTCGAGCTCCAATCGAACAGCTCAGCCAGTCTGGGGGGGTGGAACATTGATGACGTAGTGGTGGCCAACGGGCTGATAGCCAGTTCATCATCAAAAGGTACCAATCCCCAACCATCCGGTTTCCTGCTGTCGGATCCCGTCCCCAATCCGTTGAGCACCCAGACGGTCATCCGCTATGTGATTCCGGTCGAGGAACAGGTTGAGTTGGCGGTTTATGACCTCCAGGGGCGCCTGATACGGATGCTGGATGCCGGGTGGAGGCAGGCCGGAACACACGAGGTCATATGGGATGGACGGAACCTATCCGGCTGGCCGGTGGAGTCGGGAATTTACATTTACCGGCTGATAACAAAGCCATTCAGTCAATCGGGCAGGCTTCTCCTGATCCGATGACTGTAGCGAATGGGTTTCTTCAGATTTTCGACAGAATTCATTTTTATTTTCGTCGCCTAATCAAATGAAATCCTTCGCAAATGAAAAGACTATTACTTGTTATGTTGCTGGGCGTCGCCGGAATAGCTGCCTTTTCGCAGACGCACCGGCTCAAGGGAGACGGCCAGGTTTTTTTTCACGAACAGTTTGACTGGGCCAATGCGGCCGACCCCAAAGGCTGGACCCTGCCGGATGGCTGGGTGATCGCCGACCATTCCGATGATGACAACGGATTCATTTGGTCGTGGACCCGCGATAGCATGCAGGGCCCGTTTGCCAGGCGTGACGGAGGGTACATCCTGAACTCCACGACGGCGGAGAACGGTTTTCTCGCCATTGACATGGATAAGTTCAATGCTTACCGCAGCTATATGGAAATGCAATATGTCAACAGCTCCATTACCCTGCCGCGGATGGATTTCAGCAGCCGGCCTTCGGTGATCCTCGGCCTGGAGC
>JAWOHI010000119.1:0-8956 GCA_046485255.1 Bacteroidales bacterium | reverse complement strand
AACAAACTCGGCCATCACCTTGAAGATTTGCCACGCGTTCTCGGTTTTAATCTCGTTCTAGGATTTATGCTTGAAAGCATCCCGGATCATCTCGTTTTCATTTATCATCATTCCTGAGTTTTCGCTGAAATTAGGGCTTCTTTTAAATATTTCGATGTATGGGAGCCTTGAACCCCGGTAATTTCTTCCGGTGTCCCTGCGGCCACGATCCGGCCGCCATCGGCACCCCCGTCGGGGCCAAGGTCGATGATGTGGTCGGCCACCTTGATGACCTCCAGGTTGTGTTCGATGACAATCACCGTGTTGCCCTTGTCAACCAACCGGTTGAGCACGTTCAGGAGAACCCGGATGTCATCGAAGTGTAAGCCGGTGGTCGGCTCGTCGAGAATGTATAGTGTGCGCCCGGTGTCCCGCTTGGCGAGCTCATTCGCCAACTTGACCCGCTGCGACTCGCCCCCCGACAGGGTGGTCGACGACTGCCCAAGGGTGATGTAGCCCAGCCCAACCTCCTCCAGGGTTCTCAACTTCTGCGCAATGGCGGGCGAGTTTTCAAAGTATTCCAGGGCGTGGGTGATCGTCATATCCAGCACATCCGATATGGATTTCCCTTTATACCTGACCTCCAGCGTTTCCCGGTTGAAGCGCTTGCCGTTGCAGGTCTCGCAATGCACATAGACATCAGGCAGGAAGTTCATCTCAATGGTCCGGACTCCGGCCCCCTGGCAGGTTTCGCATCGGCCCCCCTTGACATTGAAGGAGAAGCGCCCGGGCTGGTAACCGCGGACCTGCGATTCAGGCAGGCGCGCAAACAGCGCCCGGATGTCGCCCAACACTCCGGTATAGGTTGCCGGGTTGGAGCGGGGAGTCCTTCCAATGGGCGACTGGTCAACTACAATCACCTTGTCGATGTGCTCCAGACCGGCTATCGATCCATAGGGGAGCGGATCCTTCACCGACCGGTAAAAGGCCTGGCTCAGGATGGGATGTAGCGTTTCGTTGATCAGCGATGATTTGCCACTTCCGGAAACCCCTGTGACACAGATGAAAAGTCCCAGAGGAATATCTATGGTAACCCCTTTGAGGTTGTGGCCGCGTGCTCCTTCCAGGATCATCCGCTTTCCATTACCGCTCCTCCGAACGGGTGGGATCGCGATCTCTTTCTCACCACTCAGGTAGGCGCCGGTCAGGGTGCCCGACCCGGCGATCTCGGCAGGCTTTCCGGTGGCGACAATCTGTCCGCCGTGCCGGCCCGCGTGGGGCCCCATATCGATCACGTAATCAGCAGCAAGGATAGTGTCCTTGTCGTGTTCCACCACGATGACCGAATTTCCGAGGTCGCGCAACTGTCTTAACGCGTTGATTAGTCTGAGGTTGTCGCGATGATGAAGGCCGATGCTCGGCTCGTCCAGGATATACAGTACATTCACCAGCCTGGATCCGATCTGGGTTGCGAGGCGGATACGCTGGCCTTCGCCCCCCGAGAGGCTTCGTGTCGACCGGTTCAGGGAGAGGTAGTCAAGCCCCACGTCAACCAGGAACTGAAGCCTTGAGCGAATCTCCTTAAGGACATCCCGGGCAATCTGCCGCTGCATCGGAGCCATCCGCTCCTCGATGCCCTCCAGCCACTGCAGGAGTCGCGAAATATCCATTTCTGCCAGTTCGGCCACATTCTTTCCGTCAACCCTGAAAAACAGCGACTCTCTTCTCAGGCGTGCGCCGTTGCATTCGGGGCATACCCCCGTCCGGATGAACTGCTCGGCCCATTTGTTGGCTTTCTTGGAGGTCGTTTCATCTTTCTGCTGACTGATGTAATTGACAATGCCGTCAAAGCTCAGGAAATAGTTGGAGGAGGATCCCAGCGGGGTGTTCTCCAGCTTGAAGGACTCATCAGATCCCAGCAGGATGATCTGCAGGGCCTCCTCGGGCAGTTCGCGGATGGGATCGTCGAGCGTAAACCCGTACTTGCGCGCGATCGCCTCCAACTGCCAAAAGACCATTCCCTGCCTGTACTTGCCCAGCGGCACGATCCCCCCGTTACGAATGCTTACGCGGTCATCAGGAATGATCTTATTATGGTCGATCTCGTGGATATAACCAAGGCCTTTGCACCGGGGACAGGCACCCTGCGGGCTGTTGAATGAGAAACTGTTGGGCGCGGGCTCATCATAGGAGATCCCGGTGGTTGGACACATCAGGTGCCGGCTGAAAAAAACGGGATCCTCCCCGTCAAACCCGGTGATCAGGATGGTCCCCTTCCCCTCCTTCATCGCAGTTTGAATCGATTCGTGCAGCCGGCGCTCCTGGCCGGCAGCTGCTATCAGCCTGTCAATCACCATCTCGATATGGTGCGTCTTGTACCGGTCGAGCCTCATCCCCGGGGCCAGCTCACGGATCTCGCCATCAATCCGGGCGTAGATGTACCCTTTTTTCCTGATCTGCTCAAACAGCTCCTTGTAGTGTCCCTTTCTTGATTTGACCAACGGAGCCAGGATCAGGATCTTGCGGTTGTCGAACCGTTCCAGGATCCGCTCCTGGATCTGGTCATCGGTGAACCGGACCATCCGCTCCCCGGTTTCGGATGAAAAGGCGTCGGATGCCCTGGCAAAGAGAAGCCTCAGGAAATCATAGATTTCCGTGGTGGTGCCAACGGTGCTCCTTGGGTTCTTGCTGGTTGTTTTCTGTTCGATGGCAATCACCGGACTGAGACCGGTGATCCGGTCCACGTCGGGCCGCTCCATATTCCCAAGGAATTGTCTGGCGTAGGCTGAGAAGGTCTCCATATACCTCCGCTGCCCTTCGGCGTAGATGGTGTCGAAGGCCAGCGACGACTTGCCGCTTCCGCTGAGCCCCGTAATGACCGTCAGGCTGTTTCGCGGAATGACCACATCGATATTGCGCAGGTTGTGAACCCTTGCGCCAGTCACCTCAATGTGACGTTCCTGCTTCATTTACAAATGGATAACCTCGCCAAAAGCTGCTGCCGCCGCCTCCATTATCGCTTCCGACATCGTGGGGTGGGGGTGTACCGATTTGATCAGTTCGTGGCCGGTGATCTCCAGTTTACGGGCCGTAACCAGTCCGGCGATCATCTCCGTCACATTGCTTCCGATCAGGTGTGCTCCCAGCAGCTCACCGTGCTTTGAATCAAAGACCAGCTTGACAAACCCGTCTTTTGCTCCTGCGGCGCTCGCCTTGCCTGAGGCGGTAAAGGGGAATTTTCCCACCTTGATGTCATAACCGGCCTCCTTGGCGGCCTTTTCCGTGAGCCCCACCGATGCCACTTCGGGGGTGGTATAGGTGCAGGCGGGTATGTTGTTGTAATTCAGTGGTTCCGGGTTAAGGCCTGCGATCTTCTCCACGCATATGATCCCTTCGGCTGATGCCACGTGGGCCAATGCCGGCCCCGGCACGATGTCGCCGATCGCGTAGACACCGGCTTTGGTGGTCCGGTAAAAGGGGTCCACCTTGACTTTCCCTTTCTCCAGCTCCACGCCGTTCTCCTCAAGGCCCAGATTCTCCAGGTTGGGGGTGATGCCGACAGCCGACAGGACCACTTCGGCCCTGATCAGCTCCTCCCCTTTGGGAGTCCTGACGGTAACCACGCACTCATCACCTTCTATATCGGTCTTTTCAACAGCGGATCCCGTCATTATGCTGATGCCGGCCTTCTTCAGCGACCGGGCCAAAGCCTTCGACACCTCTTCGTCCTCGAGCGGGACAATCTCCGGCAGGTACTCGATCAGCGTGACTTTGGTGCCGATGCTGTTGTAGAAAAAGGCCAGTTCCGTGCCAATAGCCCCCGAACCGACCACCACCATCGATGCCGGCTGCTTGTCAAGGGTCAGGGCTTCGCGGTAACCGATCACGTGCTTCCCGTCCTGGGGCAGCCCTGGCAGTTGCCTGGAGCGCGCCCCGGTGGCCAGGATGATATGTGGTGCGCTGAGCTCCCTGACCTCCTCGCCTGCAACCCGGACCTTTCCGTCCCCGGCCAGCGATCCCGATCCGGTTATCACGTCTATCTTGTTCTTTTTCAGGAGGAACTGTACCCCCTTGCTCATTCCGGCTGCAACTGACCGGCTGCGGCCGATGATCGCGGCGAAATCGGGCCTGACCTGGCCTTCCACCACCAACCCGAAGTCGTTCGCGTGGTTGAGATAATCCAATACCTGGGCCGATTTGAGGAGCGATTTGGTGGGAATGCATCCCCAGTTCAGGCAGATACCCCCCAATTCAGCACGTTCGACCACGGCTGTTTTCAAACCGAGCTGTGAAGCCCGGATGGCAGCGACATAACCGCCAGGTCCGCTGCCTACTACAATCACATCGTAAATCATAAGTGATGAGGATTATAAAACGTGCAAAGGTAGGGGTTTTAGCCTTAAAAAACTACTGGCCTTCCCTATATTGATCCATCAGGGCCTGTGCTGCCTGGAACGGCGTGATTTCCCCCTTCAGGACAAGCTCCTCCATTTCGCGGATCAATCCGCGCCTGACAGGATCCTGGTAAAACCGGTCGATCAGTTGTTCCTGAATGCTTTGCATCATCCAGTGGCGCGATTGGTTGCGCCTTTTCTCTTCGAAGTGGCCGTTTTCCCGGGTCAGCACCTCAAATTCCCGTATGGTCGCCCATAGCGGCTCAATTCCCCGGTTCTCTCTGGCCGACACGGTGATGACCCGCGGATCCCACCCATTCTCGCTCCTCGGGAACAGGTGGAGGGCGTTCCGGTATTCCAGCACGGCCAGATCACAAGCTTTGATGTTGTCGCCGTCGGCCTTGGTTATGGCGATGAGGTCAGCCATCTCCATTATGCCGCGCTTGATCCCCTGCAACTCATCCCCGGCCCCAGCCAGCATCAACAGGAGGAAGAAGTCGACCATCGAGTGCACGGCCACCTCCGATTGCCCAACCCCAACTGTCTCGATGAAGATCACGTCAAACCCGGCTGCCTCACACAACACCAGGCTCTCCCGGGTCTTTCGGGCAACCCCGCCAAGCGAACCTCCTGAAGGCGAGGGTCTTATAAAAGCGTTAGGGTCGGCGGCCAGCCGCTCCATCCGCGTCTTGTCGCCTAATATGCTTCCACCCGACCTTTCACTGCTCGGATCAATGGCCAAAACCGCCAGACGGTGGCCATTGGCTGTCAGGTAACTGCCAATAGACTCAATGAAAGAACTTTTCCCTACACCCGGGACCCCGGTTATCCCAATCCGGATCGCTTTACCGGCATCGGGAAGGCAAAGACGGATCACCTCCTGGGCCTTTTCGCGGTGGCCCGGCAGCCGGCTCTCAATCAGCGTAATAGCCTGGCTAAGGATCGTGCGGTTACCCCCGCGGATCTCATCGGCGAACTGGGAGGCCGACAAGGCCGGCCTGCGGCGGTGCACGAACCGCAGAGCCGCCCCCGGGTCAACAGAGGGGGGCTGCTCGATGCCTGAATTGACACGCAGTGCGGATTCCTGATTCTTGTTTTTCTTCATCGGCCTACTTCCCAGCGCTCTCTACCGAACCAATCAACCGGATAACCTGGGTGGGCTTGACCGGGTCATTGACAATCAGGGTGATGGTCTGAAACTGCTTTCCGGCTTTGCCGCGACTGTCAAAGGTGGATTTAATCACGGTCTGGTCTCCGCCGGGTATCTCGTATTTGTCGGGCACTGAGGCGGTACAACCACAAGTAGTCGATACTTTCCTGATAATCAGCGGATCGGTCCCTTCATTCTTCAAGATGAAATCGTGGGTGATCTTCTGTCCCGGGGTGATGGTGCCAAAATTAAAGGAGTCTTCGCTCAGTGTCGCTTTTGGGGCCCGCTCGAGTGCCTCAGCCGACAAGGTGCTGAAATCCTCTTCGAGGGTGGCACTGATATTAAGGGGATTCTCCCTGAACAGTTGACCGTTGAAAGAAGGATTGACCCGCAGGAGCGTAAATCCCCAGTCGGTCGATTTGCTTCCGTCATAGGTGATCTCCACCGACGCCTTCTGCTTGGGCTCCAGGCTGGCCGGAATGACCCTGAACGACAGGGGCGCGGGTGGGTTGGGGAAGGCCACTGTCACCACCGAGTCGGAATCGTTGTAAATCTCCAGCTTGGACAGCTTGGCTTGACCCTTATACACTTTCTGCATCGATACGTGGTTGGTGGCGAGCCTGATCTTTCCCATCTGTACCGGGAAATCGTCCGCCACCGACTTGGGCCTGGCATTAACCAGCCCAACTATATAAAGGGTTGCAGCTCCTTCGCGGGCATTGGATTTCACCGTGATCGACTTGCGGAAAGCACCCGGGCTCCCCTTGGGATCAAAACTGACCGTCAGCGAGCCCTTTCCGCCCGGTGCCACCGGGGCCTTGCTCCACTCGGGGACCGTGCAGCCACAGGAGGTGACCACGTCAGTCAGCACCAAAGCCTGCCCGCCGTTATTAAAGAATTCGAAGGTATGGGTCTTGATGCCGTCCAATTCATTGAGCGTCCCAAAGTTATGGCTGGTGGTGCTGAAGGTGATGGAAGGCTCGGCAAATTGGGCATAAATATTGTTGAGGCCCACGACAGCACTGAGAAAGTACAGAATGGTCAAAACCCGTTTCATATTCTTGTTGTTTAATGCATAATTCGAATCAAAATTAAATAAATTCAGCCATTAAATTGATGGGAAGAACCATACGGATATTTGTCCTGCTCCTGATAGGGGCTCTTCTCCTGTCCAGCCAGCCGGCAAGGGGCCAGTTCTACAATGGCCTCAATATGTCGTTTGGCAAGAATCGAATCCAATATCCCAGGGCGGATGTCCTCGAGAGTGAGTTTTTCGCCTCCTTTTACCGCCACGACCGATTCGATGTCTATTTCTACCCCGACGGGCAGCAGCTCGCCGAGTACGTCAGCCACTATGCCGGACAAGAGCTGACCCGGTTGGAAAACTTTTTTGAATATTCCCTTAATAAGAGACTTATATTTCTTGTTTTCAACAGGTTAAATGACTACCGGCAAAGCAATATCGGATTGATTACGGGAAGGGAGGAAACCAATATCGGCGGGGTGACCAACCTCATCGACAATAAGGTCTTCCTCTATTTTGAGGGTGATTACCGGAAGTTCGAGCAACAGATACTGGCAGCCATCACCGATGTCATTCTTCAGGAGATGCTTTACGGAGGCTCCGCCCGCGACCGGCTGGCCAGCTCCACCCTGCTCAATCTACCATCCTGGTATTATGATGGCTTGGTCTCCTTCATTTCCAAGGGCTGGGATGTCGAAACGGAAGATCGCGTCAAGGATGGAATCCTGTCAGGCCAATTCGAAAAGTTCAACCGGTTGCAGGGCCGCGAAGCGGTGGATGCCGGCCACTCCATCTGGTATTTCGTGTCCGAAACCTTTGGTAAATCAGTGATTCCCACCATCGTCTACTTTTCAAAGATCAACCGGAGCGCCGCAGCCGGTTTTTTAAACGTCCTGGGAACCTCCCTGAGCGCCCTAAGCTACGAGTGGCTTTACTTTTTCAAATCCCGCTATGATGATACAGCTCATCAGGGTGACCTGCCCACAACCGGTCAGGTGAAGCTTAAAAACCGGAAGGGTACCGATTACCTCAGGGCACGCATCTCGCCCGATGGCCGGTTTATCGCCTATGTTTCCAATACGGAAGGGAAGATCCGGGTGTTCCTCTACGATGAATGGTCTGGAAAATCAAGGAAAATCTTCCAGTCAGGCGCCAGGCTCGGCCAGATTGAGGATTACACCTTCCCCGTCCTGGCCTGGCACCCCTCTTCACAGCTCCTGGCAATGACTGCGGAGCACAAGGGTAAGATGCGGTACAGTCTTTATACGCCTGAAACCCGCAAATGGGACCATCAGGAGATCAAGCTTTACGATAAAATCCTGGATTTCTCCTTTTCCGACGACGGGCTCAACCTCGTCCTGTCTGGCACTACGAAAGGGCAATCCGATATTTTTGTTTACAACCTGGTGGCCAATACCAGTGAGCGGATCACCAATGACCGGGCGGACGACTTCTCGCCACGGTTCATCAATCAATCATCCGCCATCCTTTTTGTCAGCAACCGGACCGAACTGTCCATTGAGGCCCAGAAGGAGAATGATAAATCATCACCAGAGCTGGACATTTTTGTTTTCGATTACAAGAACCGGTCGGACCGCCTGGTTAGGCTGGCTGATGAGCCCTATGTCGACCGCCATCAGGCTTATCAAACCAAAGACCGCGCCTTCTATTTCCTTGGTGACGATACAGGCATTCGTAATCGGTACAGGGCACTGTATGACAGTACGGTAGTCGCTGTCGACACCACCGTGCATTACGCTTATTTTACGCGGACCACGCCGGTTTCCCATTATTCCAGAAACATTCGGGATCACTCCATCGCAACGGAAACGGGTCGCTTTTCCGAGTTGCTTTTTCGAAACAAGAGGTTTAGTCTTTTCAGTGGTGAACTGGAAACTGCCTCGGCTACGGCCAGGACACCGGAGCCTACCGCTTTCCGGCTGAAACTCACCAGGGACCTGGCGCGCCAGGATAGCCTGAAGCGTATCCAGAGCCTTCCGAGGCCCGAACGGATTCCGGTTGCCAGCAGGATCTCCCGGTTGGGAGCCGATTCATTATCCGGGGCGAGCCGGGAGATCGATATCAACAATTACGTGTTCAACCTGGAAAGCCTTGGGCCGGTGGACCGGTCGGCCAGGCCGAGAAGCGGCGCTTCCAGGGACCCCATAACCGGAAAACCGGCCGACCTGCCTCCCATCCGGATTTACCAACCGGCATTTTACGTCAATTACCTGGCCTCACAGGTGGACTTCACCTTCCTCAACGCGTCGTACCAATCGTTCACGGGAGCGGCGCCCTATTACAACCCGGGCTTCAATATGCTTTTCCTCGTTGGCACTCAGGACCTTTTCGAGGATTACAAACTGACCGGGGGGGTCCGGTTCGGAGGCAACTTCGACAGCAATGAAT
>JAWOHI010000027.1:0-3476 GCA_046485255.1 Bacteroidales bacterium | reverse complement strand
CTACGGATTGCCAAGGAGATCTACCTCAAGGGGATCGACCGTTATGAGGAGCTGGCCCGCCCATACGCTTCGGTCCTGCATATCGACCGGAAATGCCTGCCCGCTAAAGGAGAGGTGCTTGCCTGGAATTCGGCGCGCTTTGCAAACACTCTGATACACGATTCACGCTGCAGGGATTACAATCCCCATTTCAGGCAACTGATCCATATCGCCTATCCCATTGCCGCGGAAATGGGAAACGAATTCACCGGTGCCCTGGAGCACTACCGCACACCGGTTGAGGAGCAGGTTTATGTCAACCTGCTGGAGCGACATTTGAAGCCTCTTTTCCCCTGATATGATATTTTGAGGATCTATTTGTCCTTTTTTTTCCAGGTCTCCCTCTGCCTCACTCCATTATCCTACTGCCGGCTTCCCAACTCACTAATCTGCAAAGATTTTAGCTTGATTTTTTGGAAGTTAGAAACTTATCTTTATGTTTGCGATCGAGTTTTCGGATGTTGAGTTTACGAGTTCGTTATATGCACCTGTTGGCGGTGCTGTTGCCCCTATTGTTTGGGGCCTGCAGCATCAGTCAGGCACCTCCGGCGTTGGAGTTATCTCCGGAGATCAGGCAGGTTGTGCCCGACCGGTTCATCAAAACGCTGGAATACCTGAATATGCCGCTTAACCTGGGCGAAAACCCACCTTCGCTGGACGGGACCTACCAGGTGAATCCCTTCAGCCTTCACAGCAGCAGTGTCAGGGGCGACATCATCGGTCAGATCTATTCAACCTACCTGGTTACTTTTTGCGAGGTTTCCGATGATCATCCCCGGTTGAAGGTGAATTACTCCAACGGCCCGGAATCAGGCGCCTGCTTTGAGTCGGCCATTACCGGCAACGGACGGCATTTCACGGTCTTTGCAAGGCTAAGGGGCTACTATAACGGCTATCAGGCCGACCTGCTGCACTTGGTTTCGGGAACCCTCACCGAAGGCGGGATTCAAAATCTTTATTTCTCCTCCATTATCATTGACAACTACGGGAACCCCGGACACAATTGGCTCGATAATGGCCACGGCCGCGTGTTCCACGACTCGGACGGCTTCTCCCCTGCCGTTACCATACCCGGCACCATCGGTAACGGAGGCGGTCAATCAACCGAAAGCATGAACCGTTTTTCCGTAAGCTCGGCAGAGTTGGTTCCGATCATCAGGTAGAATTCGCCGGGCTCAGCCTTGAAAGTCATATCAGCACCGTAAAATCTCAAGTCATTGGCGGTCAGCCGGAAGGTGACGGATTTTGTCTCACCGGGCTGTATGCTGATCTTGCAAAAGCCTTTCAGCTCCTTCACCGGCCTGGTGACCGAACCCGCCAGGTCGCGCACGTAAAGCTGCACGATCTCCTCCCCGGCCATCGTTCCGGTGTTGGTTACCCCGACCGATGCCGTGAGGGTGTCATTCATCCCGATCTCACTGCGGTTCAATGAGATATCGGAATATACATAGGTGGAATAACTCAGTCCGAAACCGAACGGGAAGAGTGGTTCGTTGGGCACGTCGATGTATTTGCTGGTGTATTTGTTATTCGGATCGAAGGGGCGGCCGGTGTTCTTCATGCCGTAATAGACCGGGATCTGGCCTTCGTTTCTTGGGAATGATATCACCAGCTTGCCCGATGGGTTCCATTGGCCTGTCAGCACCTGCGCGATGGCGTCCCCGGTCCGGGTACCCAGGTGCCAGGTATTCAGAATGGCCGGCACGTTCGCGGCCATCCAGGGAATGGTGAGGGGCCGGCCTGCCATCAGGAGGACGATGACGGGATTCCCTGTGGCAGCGATCCTTTCGAGCAGTTCCTGCTGGACGCCGGGTAATCCGATGTTGGAACGGCTGGCCGCTTCACCGTTTTGCACATAGTTCTCGCCGATGGCCATGATGACCAGGTTGGCCCCCCTGGCCAGCTGAATGGCCTCAGCGAACCCGGAACGGTCATCTCCGAACGTTTCGCATCCTTTGGCATAGTCGATCCGGCACTGCGGCATAGCCTGGCGCAAGCCGGCAATTACGGTGGTCACCCTGGACGGATCGCCCGACGCGTGCCACGAGCCCATCACGTCGACCCGGTTATCCGCCAACGGGCCGATAACGGTTATCTTTTTGATATTCTGATCGATTGGAAGGATCGGACGACCATTTACCGGATCGTTTTTCAGCAGGACGATGGAGCGTTTGGCCATTTCCAGGGCATGTTCCATCATTTCTTCTGAGAAAAGGATTTCCTGCTCCCTCACTGGATCGAGGTACCGGTAGGGGTCATCGAAGAGCCCGAGGTCATACTTCAATTTCAAGACCCTGCGAACAGCCTGGTCGATCGCGCTGACGGGCACCCTGCCCTCCTCCACCAATTGTTTGAGGTGATCCCGGTAAACTCCACCCTGCATGTCCATATCCACACCGGCCAGCAGTGCCTGCCCGGCGGCCTCCTTCTCATCCCTGGCGTAGCCGTGCGGCACCATTTCGTTGATGGAGGTGTAATCGGTTACCACCATCGCACCGCTGCCCCACTCCTTGCGGAGCAGGTCGGTGAGCAGGAACCGGCTGCCGGATGCCGGAATACCGGATATCTCGTTGAACGAAGTCATGACGGTGGCCGCACCAGCCTCAACGGCAGCCTTATAGGGAGGCAGATAGACATCACGGAGGGTTCGTTCCGATAGGTCCACCGTGGCATAATCGCGTCCGCCCTCCGGGGCTCCGTAGGCAGCAAAATGCTTCACGCAGGCAGCCAGGGTAAACGGGTTGGAGAGGTCTTCACCCTGGAAGCCCCTGACTTTGGCGGCTGCAATGAGGCCGGCCAGGTAGGGATCTTCGCCGGCGCCCTCGACCACCCGGCCCCACCGGGGATCGCGGGAAATATCCGCCACCGGTGCAAACGTCCAGTTGAGCCCTCCGGCCGCCGCCTCCCTGGCCCCCAGTCGGGCCGATTTCTCCATCAACTCAATGTCCCAGGAGCACGCTTCCGCCAAAGGGGTGGGATAGATCGTCTTATAGCCGTGAATGACATCATATCCGAAAAGCAGGGGAATCCCCAGGCGGGTCTGCTCCACGGCCATCCGCTGAAGTTCAAGGTTATAGGCCACAGTGTGCGCATTGAAGAGGTTACCGCAACGACCGGCCAGGATATCCGCCCGGTAGTTCTTATTCAACACCGGGCCGGTCACATCCCATCCGCTGGTGAAAAGGGTCAGCTGGCCGATCTTTTCTTCCAGGGTCATCCGGGCAAGGAGTGAATCGATTTCCCGCTCGGTGGCCTTGTCCGTGGAACCCGCCTGCCGCCCAGCACCCGTGCAGGAAACACCAAATCCCACGGCCAGCAAAACAGAAATCAGATTATTCAGTTTCATCATATGCCCTCCTTCTTCATCCAGGGCGAATCAAAGCCAAGCCTTTTTAATCCTTCCAGGATTTCTGGATTACTCATAAAGAGGTTCCAGA
>JAWOHI010000271.1:0-6791 GCA_046485255.1 Bacteroidales bacterium | reverse complement strand
CTGACACCTGATACCTGACACCTGTCTTATCTTTGCATATTCTTCGCCTCAATGCTCAGCGTGGCGTGGGGTACGGCGCGGAGGCGCTCTTTGGAGATGAGCTTGCCGGTGACCCGGCAGACGCCGTAGGTCTTGTTCTCAACGCGCACCAGCGCAGCCTGCAAATGCTGGATGAACTGGGCCTGGCGCTGGGCCAGCTTTCCTACCTCCTCGCGCGACAAGACCGTGGCACCCTCTTCGAGGACCTTGAATGTCGGTGAAGTATCTTGTGTATCATTGCCGTCCTGGTTGGCGAGCGTCCTCTTGAGCAGGTCAAAATCCGTTCTTGCCTTGTCTAACTTGGCCAGAATTAACTCCTTGAATTCCGCCAATTCCTCCTCCGAATATCTGGTCTTGGTTGTCATTGGTCACCTGTTTTTCGAAATATAAGAAATAAACGTATATAACAAGCCTATAAACGGCTTATCGAGATGATTGTTTTGAGATCATCATCCAGCTCGACCTCTTTTCCATTCTTTTCGTCGATCGTTTCCACCAGTTGTACGTTGGCGGCGAGCGTCTGGTTACCGATATAGTCGCGAAAATGATTGACAGCCTGGTCGATGGCCGGATGGCCCTGGATCTTCACGCTGATCTTGTCGGTGACTTCGAACCCGCTCTCTTTGCGCAGGTTCTGGATCCGGTTGATCAGCTCCCGCGCGATCCCCTCCTCGCGGAGCTCCGCGGTGATGGTGATATCCAGCGCAACCGTCACCGGCCCGTCGCTCGCCACCAGCCAGCCGGGGATATCCTCGGAGTGGATCTCCACCTCTTCGAGCAGCAGCTCGGCCGGCCCTTCGGTGAGGGCCAGCGTCAGGCTCCCCTCCCGCTCGATCCGGGCGATGTCCTCCTGCGTAAAGGCATCCACGAGGCCACTCACCTCTTTCATCAGCTTGCCGTACTTCTTGCCCAGCAGCTTGAAGTTGGGTTTGATTTTCTTCACGAGAATGCCGGAGGCATCATCTATGTAGTTGATCTCCTTTATGTTGATCTCCGTCTTGATGATCTCTTCCACCGCACGCACCTGCCGCCCGAACTCCTGGTTGAGCACCGGCACCATAATGTGCTGCAGCGGCTGCCTCACCTTGATGTTGACTTTCCGCCTGAGACCCAGCACCATCGAGGAGATGGCCTGCGCCAGCTGCATACGCTCCTCCAGGTCGGTATCGACAAAGGCGGGGTCATACACGGGGAAATCGGTCAGATGAACGGATTCGGCCCCGCTCCGGCCCGTGCCCGCATTGAGGTCCAGCCACATCCGCTCCATAAAGAAGGGAGCGATCGGCGCCGACAGGCGGGCTACCGTCTCCAGGCAGGTGTAGAGCGTCTGGTAGGCCGAGAGCTTGTCGAGGCCCTTCTCGCCGCCCCAGAACCGCCTGCGGCTCAGGCGCACGTACCAGTTGCTGAGGTTCTCCACCACGAAATCCTGTATCGCCCGACCGGCGCGGGTGGGGGAGTAGTCGTCGAGCTCGGTATCCACGGTCCTGACCAGCGTGTGGAGCAGCGACAGGATCCAGCGGTCGAGCTCGGGCCGCTCCGCCAGCGGGATCTCCGGCTCCGAATGGTCGAACCTGTCAATGTTGGCGTAGAGACTGAAGAAGGCATACGTGTTGTACAACGTGCCGAAGAACTTGCGCCGCACCTCGTCCACGCCGCCCACGTCGAACTTGAGGTTGTCCCACGGCGGTGCATTGGTCACCATATACCAGCGTAACGGGTCGGCCCCGTATTCGTTGATCACCGCGAACGGATCGACCGAGTTGCCGAGCCGCTTCGACATTTTGTTGCCCTCTTTGTCCAGAACCAATCCGTTGGATATCAGGTTTTTGAACGATACCGAATCCATCAGCATCACGGCGATGGCGTGCAGCGTGAAGAACCAGCCGCGCGTCTGGTCAACCCCCTCGGCGATGAAATCGGCGGGGAACCAGTGCTCCAGGGCATCGCGGTGCTCGAACGGGTAATGGAGCTGGGCAAAAGGCATCGCGCCCGAGTCGAACCACACATCGATCAGGTCGGGCTCCCGCGTCATCCTCTTCCCGGTTTCCGATACCAGGATGATCTCATCCACGAAGGGCCGGTGGAGGTCGAGGAGGTTGTAATTCTCCAGGCCGTGGTCGCCTTCGATGAAGTGCCCGAGCGGGTTGGAATCCATCAGTCCGGCGGCCACCGCCCGGCCGATCTCGGCCTTCAGCTCGGCTACCGACCCGATGCACTTCCGCTCCAGGCCATCCTCGGTGACCCAGATCGGCAGGGGAGTGCCCCAGTAGCGGGAACGCGACAGGTTCCAGTCGACGAGGTTCTCCAGCCAGTTGCCGAACCGGCCGGTCCCGGTGCTCTCGGGCTTCCAGTTGATGGTCTTGTTGAGCGCGATCATCCGATCCTTCACCGCGGTCGTCTTGATGAACCAGCTGTCGAGCGGATAGTAGAGCACGGGCTTGTCTGTGCGCCAGCAGTGCGGATAATTATGCACGTGCTTCTCGATCCGGAAAGCTTTGCCCTCCAGCTTCAGCATCACCGCGATATCCACGTCGACCGACTCGGTGCCGATCTCGAACTTATCGTCATATTCGACCTTCACGTACCGCCCGGCGAACGGGAGGTACGTGTCGTAGTTAACCTGTTCTTTTACAAACGATTCCGCCAGGTTTTCCATTGGATAGAAGCGCCCCTTGCGGTCGACCAGCGGCTGGGTCTTCCCATCGGCATCCGTCACCAGCAGGGGCACGATGCCCGACTGCTTGGCCACCCGGTCGTCGTCGGACCCGAAGGTGGGGGCGATATGGACGATCCCGGTGCCATCACCGGTGGTGACAAAGTCGCCCGTGATCACCCGGAAGGCATCCCCCGCGGGCCTCACCCAGTCGATAAGCTGCTTGTAACGCAGTCCCTCCAGCTCCCTGCCCTTGAACTCCTCCTCCACGATGAACGGGATCTTCTTGTCGCCCATCTGGTACGCCTCCAGGGCAACGCCCTCCATTGTCGGGTCGAAATAGCTGTATATCAAATCCTTGCCCAATATCACCCGGATCGGCGCACCCGTGTAGGGGTTGAAGGTGGCCACCCGCACATACCGGATATCCGGCCCCACGCAGAGCGCGGTGTTCGAGGGGAGGGTCCAGGGGGTGGTGGTCCAGGCCATGAAGAAGACGGCGGACGGCGGACGGCGGACGGCGGTCAAAGGGCCGTCGGCCGTCGGCCGTCCGCTGTCCTCTTCGGGCATCAGCTCGAAGAGCGCCGTGGCGGTGGTGTCTTTGACGTCGCGGTAGCAGCCGGGTTGGTTGAGTTCGTGGGAGCTGAGGCCGGTGCCGGCGGTGGGCGAGAAGGGCTGGATGGTGTACCCCTTATAGAGCAAGCCCTTGTCGTAGAGCTGCTTAAGTATCCACCAGAGGGTTTCGATATAGCGGTTGTCGTAGGTGACATACGGGTGGTCCATATCGACCCAGTAGCCGAGCTTATGGGTGAGCTCCTCCCAGGCATCGGTGTACTTCATCACCTCGCGGCGGCACGCCTCGTTGAATTCGGATATGGTGACGCTCTTGCCGATATCATCCTTGGTGATGCCGAGCATCTTCTCCACGCCCAGCTCCACGGGCAGCCCGTGCGTGTCCCACCCGGCCTTGCGCTGCACGCGGAAGCCTTTCTGCGTCTTGTAGCGGCAGAAGAGGTCCTTGATGGTGCGGGCCATCACGTGGTGGATGCCGGGCATCCCGTTGGCCGACGGGGGACCTTCGTAGAACTTGAAGTCGGGCGAACCTTCGCGGATCTCCACGCTCCGGCGGAACGTGTCGCGTTGGACCCACTGCTCCATCACCTCCAGGTTGATCCTCGAAAGATCCAGTTGCCGGTACTCGGGAAAGCGCTTATTCACAATCTGTCAGGGTATTAAAAAAACGCACAAATATAGGGAGTTCCGCCATAAAAGGCAAAGGGCCTTACCGGATCTTTTCCGATATTTGAAGCCGGACTAAAACGGAACGGATATGTTTTCAGGGATTGTTGAGGAGACCGCCCGCGTGGTCAGCCTCGTCAAGGAGGGCGAGAACCTCCATATGACGCTCAGCTGCTCATTCGCCGATGAGCTGAAGATTGACCAGAGCGTGTCGCATAATGGCGTCTGCCTCACGGTGGTGCGGAAGGAGGGGGGGACCTACACGGTGACTGCCATCCGCGAGACGCTGGAGAAGTCGAACCTGGGGCTCCTGCAGGTGGGCGACGAGGTGAACCTCGAGCGGAGCATGAAGATGGACGGCCGGCTCGACGGGCATATCGTGCAGGGTCACGTCGATCAGACTGCGATCTGCACCTCCGTGGAGGAGGCCGACGGCAGCTGGTACTATACCTTTGAATTTGAGCCCGTTACCGACCAACCCGGCTACATCGTGGTCGAAAAGGGATCGGTCTGCGTCAACGGCGTCAGCCTCACGGTCGTCAACGCCCGCGACACGAGCTTCCAGGTAGCCATCATCCCCTTCACCTGGCAGGTGACCAACTTCCACGACATTATGCCCGGCACGGTGGTTAATCTGGAGTTTGATATACTGGGGAAGTATATAGCGAGGATTTTGGCGAAGATGAAAGAGTAAAGACTAAAGAAGCAAGAGATTGCCTTCGGAAGAGGTTAAGATTCAAGATTCAAGATTCAAGATCCAAGATTACGCGGGGGCTCCGCCGTCTGCTGTCCGCCGTCCGCCGTCTGCCTCAGGCTTCAACCTGATGGAAGGGTGAGTCGTAACGAATTGTTGATGAGGCTGATGTGGTTGGGGGCTACTTGTGCTTCCTTCGCATATTCTTTCCATCTTGAAACCGTTTGGTCAATTTCATCGATGATGATCCGGGGGTTTTGGATATCCGCTGCTTTGGCCACGGCAAGGAGGTCATCCAGGGTAAACCCGTCGCGTTTGCCATTTATGGATAATTGATGCCTGTTTGTCCACTGGCTGGAAGGGGAATAGGCGTGGCAGACATCGTAAGCCGGAGCCAACGACCACTGGCCTGACGGGGTCATCAGGAACGAATGGTTCTTGGTATGATCATCCTGGTTCCGGGCGATGATATTAAAGACCATCCTCCGGAACATTTGCTCCATATCTGGATAGGGAAGATAGAGCCGGCGCATCGCTTGAAAGACCTGCTCATACGAATAGCGCTCGTCACGGTCGAAATGCGCGATGGCGCAAAGGGTTTGCACGTGAAGTTTTTCGCCGGAATCCGTGCGGTCGAAGCGTTTGGTCAAGAAATGGGCATTATGGCCTTCCGGCAACAGCCGGCACACTGTCATCTGAATGCCACAATCCAGTGCCATTTTATGGTAGGCGTACTCGATCCTTCCGATACCGGCCGGATTGTCCTTGACCTTCCCCCCTTCCAGACCATCAAATTTGAGCAGCCAATAGGTAAATCCTTCAGGAGCCCTGACCCGGCCCGAGCGAACTTCCCCGGTTGAGTCGTTGATGGCAATGATCGCTTTTGGTTTTGCACCTCCCGCAGAGGTTCCCACCCGGAGAATATCCAGGAAAGGGCTGTTGGCCTTTTTGAAGTTGGCGCTGAAATGCCCACGTTGATCCAGGATCTCCTTGGCCAGCAAGGCCAGTTCCTCGATTTCGACCTGTGATGAATCATCCAGGCCGGGAATTTTCGTTGAGGGTTCGTATTCCAACGCGCCCATGCCGCGTTTTCCAATGTAACACAATCTGTCCAGGGGTGTTATGGAAACCAGTTTACCCCTGGCGGCGAACCATTCATCGATGACGCTGGTCCCGTAGTCGTCGGGCAGGGAATCGGCCAACAATCCCGGCAGTCCCTTGAACGTCTTGTGCCGGAGCGCGGGAAAAGCATACTGCCGTTCTCCCCTTCGTTGATCGCCAGATGGCATCAAGATGGGGGAGATGTCCCATCCAGACTCCGAAAAGCTTTCGAAAAACTCAATGGTGGCAAATCCCCTGGCCGCATCCCAAATAACGGCCGCCACCTCTTTCCCCCAGAGCGTGATTTTAACCGCGACGTTCATTGTCTTTCCTGGCCGGCCTGATCCGCTGCGGTATTTTGCCGGCACGTTTCATCATTTCAATTGGGCTGGGCCCCATTTCAGGGAGCAGGAGTTCGAGGTTGTCAAGCAATCGCAAAACGCGCAAAACCGGTATCAAACTGCTCAAGGATACCGATTTGCCTTGCTCGATCTGGGCCACCGTAAAAAGACTGATTCCCGCCCGCTCAGCCACTTCCTGTTGCGTCATTTTCTTCCTGATGCGGTACTCTTTGATTCTTTTGCCGATCTCCTTGATTATGGCCGAGTTATTCTGGCTGTTCCAATCCATCGCCCTGAAATTATTCTACAACAAAGATAGTAATTTCTGGGTTAAAGTGCAATAATAGCAGTTAATTATTGGGAATGCTGAGGTTAGAAAAATGGGCACAAGGGTGAGGTGGGTGTGTGTGTGGGTGTGGGTGTGTGTGTGGGCTCTGCCGTCTGCCGTCTGCCGTCCGCCGTCCGCCGTCCGAGATGGTGTGGGCCGGCAAGATTGGTTGATTTGACTTCAATGGCCACCTTATGGTCGCCTAGGATGAAATCGACTTCAATCTGGGAAGCGGTGCGCCAATAGTGGATTGGGTACCCTAAGCCAGAATAGCTGCTATGGGCATGGAGTTCCTGATGGATGAAATGCTCGAAGGCCTTGCCGAAGGTTTCGCTTCCGGGCTCGATCCGGGTCCTTTTTAGAAGGTAATTGGCTATGCCCACATCAAAAAAATAG
>JAWOHI010000251.1:0-5357 GCA_046485255.1 Bacteroidales bacterium | reverse complement strand
CCCGGCAACCAACAGAGAGAAATGGATAGTCCCGAAAGTAAACGGGGAGTAGGTGAGGCTGATCTTGTTATCCTGGTCTTCGCCCGGACTGTTCCGCGAGATCATATCGTAGTTCAGGTTGCAGAGGATCTTCTCCTTGTATGGATTCTGAACGAAATAGTTACTGCCGATCAGGCCTTTCTCTTCGGCAGTCCAGGCGGCGAAAACGATGGTTTTCTCAGGCTTCACACCCGACTCAACCATAGCCTTGGCGATGGTCATCACGCCAACCGTCCCTGAAGCGTTATCATCGGCACCATTGAAGATGAAACCGTCCTGTTTACCCATATGGTCATAATGCCCGCCAACCACGATGATCTCTTCGGTGTTTTTTCCTTCCAGGACGCCGATCACGTTCCTCACCCTGACAATCCGGGAGTCGACGGTGGTTTTCACCCGGATGAATTTGCCGGTCAGTTCCCTGGATGCTGGTTTTCCTGTTTCGGCGATCTGTTTTTCTATCGCGGCAAAGTCAATGTTCAGCCCGTTAATGATTTCATTGATCACGCGGTTGGTAACCTGGAGGGTCATCACTCCACTGTCGACCCGGTCTCCCATCAGGCGCATCGATTTTCTGGTGCGGGTTTGCGGGACGTCTCCTTCGTAGCGCTCGGTGTTGTAGCGGAAGGGGACATTGGCTGCCCACTGGGTGGTCGGATCCGATCCCTCGCGAACTTCGATGATCCCGATGACGCCCCGGTCGGAGGCCCACTGGTTGCCGCCGAAGCCACCCGGGCGGAAACGGGCCATCCGGGCTGCCATATCATCGACCGGAACTTCTGGCTTGAACTTTTCGTACGTCTTGGATTCGGGGTACTTTGAGCCCGGGAATCCCGTGAGCTTGATGACAAACTTGCCTTTCAGGTCAAGCCCCTTGAAATCATCGTAATTATTCTTTTCGTCAACCAAGCCGTAACCGACAAAGACGATCGGGACTTCCACCTCCATTCCGACCTGGCCCGGTGTAACCGAGAAGTCGGTCTGGTAGTTGAAGTCGACCGAACGGGTGGATGCACCTGTTTTTGTCACGATGCTCATCTCCTGAACCGGTCCTGCGGATGATTCCAAGACGTTGAAATGCTGAAAATAGGTGCGCCTGGGTTCGGGGCGCTGTGCGGGTGCTCCGGTAGCCGGCCTTCTTCCTGTCCGGCCGAAAGACATCTGTTCGGGGTCACCACCCGGTTTCAGGCCGAACATCTTGAACATGCTGGCAATGTAATCGGAGGCCATATACTCACCGCGGGTTCCGGCTTCCCTTCCCTCGGTCCAGTCGGATGCGAGGAATTCGAGCTGGCCCTGGATGACCTCCTTGGTGATACCCTCCAGTCCTTTGTCCCTGGCAGATTGCTGAGCATATTGCGGGGTGGCCGCAAAGAGCAGGATCACTGCCAAACTGATCAAACGAAATGAATTCTTCATAACTGAAAATATTTGTTTACCATTGATTATTAGCGAGTTCGTAAATATTCAGGTACCCGAGCCGGACAATATCGGCAAAATAGGGTAATACGGCCTTTTCTGAATGGTCGGTGTATTGGTGATAGTCGGGGGTGAATTTCCCGTGGATCAGGAAAATGGGTATCCCCTTGACCGAGAATGAGGAGAAGTCGGATCCCCCAACCGGTACGGGTGAGCTCTGGTAGGCCATATCGAGGTGCAAGCCGTAATCATTGATGTGCTTTTCGGTCAGCTCCCTGAAGAGGGGAGTGCCGGAGGAGTAATTGAAATCACATTTCATCCCTGTAGGATCGTCCGGGGCGGTGCGGCTGATCATATCATAATTCATATAGCACCGGATGTTTTTCACCAGCGGGTTTTCGGCGTAATAGGCCGACCCGAGCAAGCCTTTCTCCTCGGAGGTCCAGGCGCAGAATATCACCGTGGTCTTGGGCTTCACACCTGAAGCGGCCATCGCCCGGGCGATTGAAACGATGCCGATGGTCCCGGAGGCATTGTCATCCGCACCGTTATAGATGAACCCCCTCACCTGACCCACGTGATCATAGTGCGCCCCGATTACGATGCAGTTTTCCGTGTCTTCGCCCTCGAGGATGCCAATGACGTTTCTCACCCTGATCCAGCGGGAGTCCACCGTGCTGGTGAATTGAAGGCTAAACCCGCCCAGGCTGCTGTTTGCCTTTGGTTTTGAATTGTTTGCAATGTATTCATATTCAGCAGGATCCAGCCCAAGTTCGGATAGTATCGTATTGAGGACCCTATGTGAAAGGGTTATCCGGGTCAGGCTGGCGGGAAGCTCCTTTCGTGGAAGCTCCAATCGTACCCGACCGGCCGGACGGAAGGGTTCGTCCCCTTCGTAATTGGCCTGGTTATATCGGAAGGGGAGGTTGGCGGCCGTTTGAAAATTATCGGATGCACCCAACCTGACCTCAATCACCCCGACGGCTCCCCGGGCAATGGCGATGCTGTCCTTGATGCGATCGGTTACAGCCATCCGGCCATCAGCAGGCCCCCTGAACCGTTTGTAGTTTTTGGATTCGGGATTCCTCCATCCGGGAAATCCCTGAAGCCGCACGATGATCTTTCCTTTGACATCCAGCTTCTTATAATCATCGAACCCGGTCTTGCCCCCTGCCAGGCCATATCCGACGAATACCAGCGGGGCTTCGATGGTGGAGGAGAAGGACCCGGGATTGATGGAATAGTCGACGAGATACTGGAGGTCCATCGCCCGGTACCCATCGGCAGTCCGTTCGATGAGCCGACAGCTTTGACCAGGTCCGGGTGAAGTTTCCAGCAGATTGAAATTCTGAAACCACGACCGGTTGCCGTAAGCACCGGTTTCAAGCCTGGAGCCCGACCGCCCGGTAAGGCGGTATTCACGGTCGCCGCCGGGCTTTAACCCGATGATCTTGAATAGGGAGGCGATATAGTCGGCGGCCATAAACTCCCCCATCGTTCCGGCATCCCGGCCCGTGGTCCAGTCGGAGGCAAGAAACTCCAGCTGAGCCTGCAGTGACTCTTCCGTAATCGTTTGAAGGCCTTTGTCTTTCGGGCTGTTTTGGGAATGAAGCGGCAAGTTTGTCACCAGGATGACCGCAAAGAAAAAGAGGATGGTCTTATGCATTATTATGGATTTCAGCTTTTCGGTTTTGCTCAATGCGTCCGAGCAAAAATAGATTATAGATCCAAGGATCGTCAGCCAGAATAGTTAAAAGTTGTTAATCCCGAAAAAACTGAAATTGACTTTTCCGTAATGGCGGGTCTCCATCCACCCGGGGTGGGATTGGAAGCTTAGAGTGGGGCCGTGTTCGAGAATGAGTACCCCATCGGTATTCAATAGATTGGAATTCAATATGATGTTTGGGATCTCGTTGATTAGCCTGTGGTCGAACGGGGGATCGGCGAAGATCAGGTCGTAGGGACCGAATGGCCTGCCGATGAACCGGAACACATCGGATTGAACGAGCCTTACCGAATTGATTTTCAGGAGTGTCAGGTTTTTCCTCATTGCATCGGCCAGGTGCCGGTTCCACTCCACGGCGGTGATATCGGGGCAGCCCAGGGAGGCGAACTCAAAGGAGATGCTCCCGGTCCCGGCGAATAGGTCCAGAACCCGGATGGATTCAAAGTCAACACGGTTCCGGAGGATATTGAACAGGGCCTCCCTGGCCTTGTCGGTGGTCGGCCTGGCATCGATTCGCGAGGGCAGGACCGGCCTTCTTCCGCTGAGATAGCCGTTGATTATCCGCACTGGGGCAGGTTTAGCAATAGGTTGAAGTGGTGCGGGGTCAGGGTGGTAAACGCGGGGCTGAACCGGAATGCCGTATTAAACCGGCCATAGGTGATATGCCGGATGTACTGGCCCAGCAGACGGTCAGCACCAGGGAAATTTTCAATGAACCCACTGATTTCCAATGGAGTTTCTTCGTGGATGAGCCCGAATTGATTGAACACGTACAGGATATAATAAATGGCTTCCTCGGTGCTTCCTGCCGGATAGGAGTTGTAGAGGATCAAGCCGTTGCCGGAAAAGAGGGCCATATCGATAAACCCCGGTCCGGCAAAAAGCGCTGCCCTCGAAGTCCCGCCCTCTCCGGTTGGATCGCTGCAGCAGGATTGAATCAGGGGGCACGACTGATGGTAGAACCCGACCCGGTCGAGATGTGTCGTGAGGTACTCGTGAACCGTTGACGGGATAGGGAAGAGGAGCCGGCTCGATACCTCCTTTATCGGGGAGTGGAGTATGACGTGGTCATCCGGAACCTGCTGTTGTTGAAGAAAATAGCTTGATTCTTTACCCTCAATGTACAGGTCGTCCGGTATGATGACGGACGAGGGGGAGAGGTATAGAAAGTGGATCCGGTCATAAGGCCGGAGCAGGTATCCTTCGGAGTTGAGGAGGATCCGGAGATGGTCGGCCTGGTTTTCCGGGCTGACGGGGCTGTTGAACCAATAATGCCGCAGGGCTAGGTATCGGTTCGACAGGAGGTCGAGGATGGCGAAGGAGAAAAGTTGGGCCCCATACTGGATCGACAACTGGCAAACGGAGCTGTTCCGGCTGTCAAAAGCGTCATCGATTGCTGAAATGCTGGGCATAGGGTTCAAATGGTGCCTGAAAATGGTAAAAAAAAATAGCTTCACCAAACGGTAAAGCTATCTATGCTGTCAATCAGTGTGTTCTATTCCCAGTTGCCGGCGTTGTTGTTGGCTTCCTTGATATTGCCTACCCGAAGACCCTTGAAATCCTTGGCGAGGTCGTTCAGGTTGACGATCATCTGGCGCTCAAGCCCGTTGAGGATGTCGAAATTCATCGCCGAGGCTTCAAATACCTGCACGGTGACTTTCGATGCGGTGGTGATCTCGCCTGCCTTCAGGTCAAATTCAAGTCCTTGAGTGAATGGAATGAATCGGAGCGAATCGACTGGAAATCCTGTCGGGAAAATGGAGTCCCTGACCGGAACATAGATGGTGCGGCGCACGATCAGGCCCTTGGCGACGGCGATGGAGTCATCGAGGCTGCCTTCGGCATATTCAACCGGAAAGGAGTCGTGCTTGACGAAGTGGATGAGGGTGTCAAAACTGCCGGTATATTTGGAGTAGACCGATCGGTAAGCCACCTGGGCGGTCCGGATGTCCTTGAGCCTTTCAACAACCTTGATATAACGGGAATCTTTTTCCTTCTGAAAATTGATTGGCTTCATTACCCCGGAGTAGATGAAAAAGGCCAGGACGATGATCACACCAAGCAACACAACCTGTACGACATACCTTAAGGTTTTCATTTGGGATGTTTGTTTATGTTTGCCTGCAAATTTAATACTTTATTTTTAGAAAATTTTCTGCTTGAAAATCATTTT
>JAWOHI010000152.1:0-4080 GCA_046485255.1 Bacteroidales bacterium | reverse complement strand
CTTCCTGGTCAATACACGGCCGGCACCGTTCAGGTGGATGGTCCTGGCAGCATTCACCTTCTCCTGGATTGGCGACCTGTTCCTGATGTTTGCCTGGAAGAGCGACCTTTGCTTCTTTGCGGGGGTGGGCGGTTTCTTCGTTTCGCAATTGTTTTACATCCTGACCTTTCTCTATTACGGACAGGGGCATGGACAGGGGCTGATTGCCCGTAGGCCGGCCTTGATGCTGCCATTCCTCATCTACCTGGCGGTTATCTACCTGCTGGTCAGGCCCGGCCTGGAGGGCGTGATGAAGCCGGTGGTGCTGGTCTATGCCGTCTCGCTCATCGGGATGGCCATTGCCGCCCTGAACCGCTGGGGACTCACCCAGTGGCGCCGGTTCTGGCTAACCTTCGCCGGAGCCCTCCTGTTTGTCTTCTCCGACAGTCTTCTGGCTTACACCCGGTTTATTTCCGAGGTTCCCAAAGATGCCTTCATCATTATGGTCTCTTACATTTCTGCCCAATACCTCATAATGAGGGGCATCCTGAAAAGTTAGGGGCAGCCCGGCACCCCGGTAAGGGAATATTCGGTAATTTGGGCGTTTAAAGAAGCCTGCGCAAGTGGAGTTCACTACCGCAATCGGAACCTTTCTTCGGCAACACTTCAATATCACGGCCGATATTGAGGCCCTTCCCGGTTACCAGGACCGGAATTTCCTCATTGCCGCCTCCAGCGGGGAACGGTACATCCTGAAGCTGACGGAAGGAGTGGAGGAGTATGGCTTCCTCCTTTCCCAATCCCGGATTCAAAAAGAGCTTGCCGGAAAGCCCTATGGCAAAGTGATTCCCTGTCCGATTGAAAACATTGAAGGCCAACTGATTACCGGACTGTCCATTCAGGGATGCGACCATTATGCCCGCCTTTACCCCTATATTCCGGGCAAGTTCCTCGCAGAAGCCAATCCCCGGTTGCCCTTTTATCGTCGGCTCGGAATGCGGTTTGCTGAATTGGACCGTGACCTTGCCGGGCGTGAGGATGCGATCCTGAAGAGCAGATCCCACGAGTGGGACCTGGCCCGGGTGGACGAGCTGACCGGTGACGCGGATCTGGTTGGCGACCCGGCCGACCGGAGGCTGGTCAGGTACTTCCTGATGAAGCACCGGGAGGAGGTTCTGCCTGCCCACCACCGGTTTCCCAGGGGATTGATTCACGGCGACGGGAACGATTACAACCTGCTATTGTCGGAGGATGAAACCGGATTGACCGGCATTCTTGATTTCGGGGATATGGTTTATGGCGCCAGGGTCAACGAGTTGGCCATCCTGCTGGCCTACACCCTGATGGGCCGGGAGGATTTCGAGGAGGTATTTCGCGAGGTGGTGGCTGGTTATCAGGAAATTATTCGACTAACTGATGAGGAAAGCCGGCTTTTATACTTCCTCGTGGCAGCCAGATGGTGCCAGACGATGATTATGGCCGCCCGTAAAGAGCGTGACAGTCCGGACAGCGCCTATCACCAGGTGAGCGTGGCTGGTGCCCGGGCGATGCTCCACCGGTGGATACGGACTAATCCGGTCGGTTTGGCATCGGACAGAAAAGAGGCTCAACAGGAGGCCGACGAGCTCAAGGACCTGCAGGAGCGGCGCTACCGGTACTTTTCCAAGGCACTGTCGCTGAGCTATCCGGAACCCATCCATATGGCAGGAGCTGCGATGCAGTATATGTACGGGGCTGACGGGCGCACCTACCTGGATTGCGTCAACAACATCCCCCACGTGGGGCACTGCCATCCGCGCGTGGTGGAGGCAGGGCAGCGACAGATGGCCCGCCTCAACACGAATACGCGCTATTTGTACCGGAGCCTCGACCAATACGCTGAGAAGCTGCTGACCAAATTTCCACCCTCGCTGAACCGAGTCTTTTTTGTTAATTCCGGCTCGGCAGCTACCGATCTGGCCGTCCGGCTCATCAAAGCCCACACGGGGCAAAGTGACTTTTTAGTCCTGAACCACGCCTACCACGGCAACACCCTGTCGGCCATTGACTTAAGCCCCTATAAGTTCAATCGGAAGGGAGGCAGGGGAAAGCCCGGCCACGTCCATATCCTGGGACTGCCCGGTGAGTCATCCGGGGGCCAGCAGTCCGATCTGCAGGATTTGCGCGATCTGGAGGGGCGGACGGTGGCCGATATCGCCCCGGCGGGATTTTTCGCCGAGCCGATACCCGGTTGCGCCGGGCAGGTGATGCTCAATGCCGACTTCCTTCAGGCCATCTACCGCGATGTGCGCCGCGCAGGCGGGCTTTGTGTCTCGGATGAGGTGCAGACCGGCTTCGGACGCGTTGGTGAGGCGTTCTGGGGCTATGAGCTCTACGGGGTGGTGCCCGATATCGTACTGCTGGGAAAGCCAATGGCAAACGGGCACCCGATGGGCGCCTTGGTCTGTACGGAGGAGGTGGCCCGAAGCTTCGAAACCGGAATGGAATTCTTCAGCTCCTTCGGCGGCAATCCGGTCAGCTGTGAGATCGCCCGCGCAGTGCTCGAAGTGATTGAAGAAGAGAAACTTCAGGAGAACGCCAAGGAGGTGGGCGAGAAACTGATGAACGATTTACGATTTACAATTTACAATTTACCATTTGGTCACCGGTCACCGGTCACCGGTCACGTTTCCGACATCCGCGGTTCCGGCCTGTTCCTGGGCATCGAATTTATCAAGGATCCTGCGACCTTTGAGCCCGATGGAGAGACCGCCCGGGCGGTGGTGAACCGGATGAAGGAGAGGGGTTTCCTGCTCAGTACCGACGGGCCCCACAACAACGTGATCAAGTTCAAGCCGCCAATGTGTTTTTCGAGGGAGAACGCTGACGACTTAATTTACCATTTACAATTGACCATTTACGATTTAGGGTAAAGGGTAGGAGGTATCGGGTATCAGGGATCAGGTTTCAGAGATCAGGGATCAGGTATCAGGTGTGAGGTGTGGGGGAGTAAACTTTTGGGATTTTCATTAGTCCAAATCAGATAAGACTAAATCCATGAAACTTTCAGCATCCTTATTGGTCCCGATCGTATTGATTGGGATTCTCTCCGGTTGTTCGGGGCTCTCCACTCTTCCGACTTACTGGGGCAGCAGTGCGGGCTCCGATGACATCAAGCCGACGGGGTTTCACGCGGATACCCGAACCGGCTGGATGAGTTATAACGACAGTTCGGATCTCTATTTTGCGTTCAGCTTTTTCGACCCGATGGTTCAAACCCTGGTTTTGCGGAATGGGATGACGGTATTCCTGGATCCTTCCGGCAAGATGAAGCAGGACTGCTACGTCCGGTTTCCGATGATCAAGCGGGAGATCTACAGCGGGGTAACAGAGGGGCAGAGGCTTGCCCAACAGCAGGGGAGGCCGGGCCGCCAGCAGCGGACCACTACGCAGGCCTTGCTGGACCAGGCCCAGGGTTTTGAGCTTCAATGGAAAAACGGCGATGAGTTCCTTCAGGTCAATCCATCGCTGGAGGGAACCGACTTTCACACCTTCATCGCCGTAGATTCGGCCGGGGTGCTGAACATCATCGTGGGTGTTCCGATAACCCGGCTGAACCCCGGCGGACTTGATGCCCTGGATGAGATGGTGGTGGGTCTGCGCTTCGGGGTGGCGGCCAACGAGCAGCAGGATTACGCCCAGCCGGCCCGCGGAGGCCAGATGCCGGCTGCGGGCGGCGGTGGCGGCGGCCGGGGTGGCCGCGGCGGAGGAGGAGGCCGGTCGGGCGGAGGAGGAACCACCGCCCCAGCGATGGGGGCACCAACCCAGGGCGGTCAGGCAATGGGAGCACGTATGCCGGCCACGACAGAGTTCTGGTACAAAACGAAGGTGCAGAAGAGGTAGGGCACGGGGGCACGGGGGCACAGGGGATGATTGGGTTGGCAAGTTTGGCTGAAAGAGTGTATCTTGTTGTGATTTTCTAGACCAAACGCTAATCCTATTGCCCCATGAAAAGACGTACTTTCCTCAGGTCAACTGCCCTGGGTGCAGCTGCCGTAACCGCCGCGCCTATGATACTCACCAGTTGTTCAACCGTCAAGGGCGCGAACGACCGGGTCATCT
>JAWOHI010000366.1:0-5045 GCA_046485255.1 Bacteroidales bacterium | reverse complement strand
CCGGCCTGATCAGCGGGCCGGTCGCCCACTTGCTGGCCTTCAGCGCGCCGGACGACCCGTCAGACCTGATCACCACCATCGAAGCCGAGGACAACTTTTCCGGTTGGGGAGGCACCTCGAGCCCGACCTGAAGAGTACGGTCGACCATTTCGCTCATAACCAGGCAGCCAACGGCCGCATTTTTGATTTCGTGACTACGGTACCGGGAAGCCCGGGCGAACGGGAGAAC
Source organism: Bacteroidales bacterium (assembly GCA_046485255.1). Taxonomy (GTDB): domain Bacteria; phylum Bacteroidota; class Bacteroidia; order Bacteroidales; family UBA12481; genus UBA12481. Next base: position 4,816 of record JAWOHI010000366.1, on the reverse strand, counting down.
TGGACCAAGTACGTCCGGGTCCCGGTCGAGGCAGACGTGGAATACCGCTTCATCAAGGCTGCGTTCCTGGCCTGGCAGGCTACTGGGGATGACGGGTGGATCACCGGGCTGATGCCCTCTCTCGAAAAGGCCCTGAACTACTCCCTTGGTCACCCCCAGAGGATCGATCTCCGCACAGGCCTGATCAAACGCCCCTACACCATTGATACCTGGGATTTTGCCTACACGGCCGGCCGGCATCCGTGGTTACAGTTTCAAATCGACGAGCACACCTATTGGGGTATCTTTCACGGAGATAATAGCGGCATTTATGAGGCATTAGGGCTGCTGGAGATCATCAAGAGAGAGACAGGAACCGGTGAAAATGGCGGATGGAGCATAGGAAAAATCCACGCCAGGAGGGAGGAAATCCGCACCGCGGTTAACCGCGTCTGTTGGAACGGGCGGTTCTACACCCACTTTGTCAAGCTGGTTCCGGTTGATATCCAGGGAGTCAATGAGGCCGAACAACTGAGCCTGAGCAACCCGATGGCCGTTAATCGTGGAATAGCCTCCCATCAGCAGGCGGTGAGCATCATTAAGGAATATCTCAAGAGAGAACGGGATGGAGACGCTTTTGCCGGCTGGTACTCGATCAACCCACCCTTCCCTGCGGGGATTTTCGGCGACGACAAGCTGGTTCCTGGAGCCTACATCAACGGGGGGATCTTTCCCCTGGCCGGCGGGGAGCTTGCCCTGGCCGCCTTTGAACACGGCTTCGAAGAAACAGGCGTTCAGATTCTTCAGAAATATCACCAACTGATATCCGCCAAAAACGAATCATTTCTCTGGTATTTTCCCGATGGGACGCCCTCCAGCATCGAAACCAGCACCAGTCCGGATGCCCAGCCCACCGACGGGTGGGGATCCTCCGCAATGGCCTGGGCACTGATGGAGGGATTGGCAGGAGTGAGCGACCTCTCGTGCCTCTATAGAAAAATCCGCCTGTCGCCCCGATGGCTCGCCGCCGGCATCGACCAGGCCGCGGTGGAAATAGGCTATCCGGCATCGGGAGCAGGAATCCGGTACGAGTACCTGAGAAAAGACAACCAGCTGAATATCAAATTATCCGGGCCTGCTGAAGCCAACTGCCACATCCTGGTTGGGGCATCCGACCGCGTGGCGGAGGTGCTGTTGGAACAGGAACCGGTCGAATATTCGACGGAATGGGTGGAACAGAGCCACTATGTGAATTTTTCGGTCCAAACGGCGGATCAGGCTTTGATCCGGATTAATTTTATCCAATGAAACGAAACTATTTTATCCGTTCGATGGGTCTGCTGGGTGGTAGCCTGCTGACTGGCCAGGCTGCCCACACATTTGGTTCGCCAGGCGGATTTTCGCGTGGCATCGCCGGACTCACGGATGAGCAGGAGCTGTGGAAAAGAATCCGGGAGCAATTCCTTTTTCCCGATGATTTCATCTACCTCAATACTGGTGGCATTGGGGGGACGCCCCTGCCGGTGCTGGAGATGATGGAAAAATCCACCCGCGACGCCCAGGCGTCGCCCAGGCCAGGCCACGATGTCAACCATTGGGAAGTCATCAAGGGGAAATTGGCCCCTTTCATCGGGCCCACCGTCCAGGCCGAGGAGATTGCCCTGGTGGGGACGGCCACTGAGGGGCTGAACATCATCCTGAACGGTTTAAAGCTTCGCAGGGGGGATGAGGTGATCACCACCACCCACGAGCACGTCGCACTGAACGTCCCTTTACTGAACCACGCCCGTCATACCGGGATCAGGATACGCCATTTCAGGCCGGACCAGCTGAATGCCACCGAGGTGGTTGAATCCATCAATCAGTTGATTACCAAGAAGACGCGACTGATCATCCTATCTCACGTCACCTGCACAACGGGCCAGCTCCTACCAGTTGACCGGATCGGGGAGCTCGCCCGCTCCAGGGGAGTCCTCCTGTGCATAGATGGAGCCCAGGCTACCGGTTGGCTCCCGATGGACGTCAAGGCCTCCGCCATCGACTTCTACGCCACCTGCGGACACAAATGGCTCCTCGGCCCCAAACGGACTGGGTTCCTGTATGTGGAACGCAGCAAGCAGGAGCTCGTCAGACCGACCTGCGTCGGCGCCTATTCAGACGCCAAGCACGACCTTGAGGAGGGACTCCTGGAGCTCTGGAGCAGTGCCAGACGGTATGAATATGGCACCCAGAATGAACCGGGGTTCTTCGGGCTTGAAACCGCCGCGGAGTTCATTCAGGCCATCGGCCTGGAAAAGGTTTACCGGCACGACCGGGAGCTGGCGGAACGGTTCTACCACGGCCTGCTCGAAATCCCGTCGGTTGAGATCCTCTCCCCGAAAGAAATGGAGAGCCGGTCTTCGATGATCACCTTCAGGATCAGGAACAAGGATTACAAGGATACGGCCAACCAGCTGAGCGGGCCCAAGAAGATCCGCGTCAGGCAGGTGCCGGAGGCGGGCGTCAACGGCGTGCGGGCCTCGTTTCACTTGTACAATCAGGAGTCCGACGTCGACCGGATCCTGGAGGAGATTGGGAAAATGTCCTAAATAGTTATTTTTAAGACTGTTAATATGACTTTAAGTGATCTGATCAGGCAGATCCCACTGATCTGCATAGGCGGGAACCCACATCCTGCGCTGGAAACGACCGCAGCCCTGCTCAGCCGTCAGGCCGATGGTTGCCGGGTCACCAGGGATTCTGCTGATATCATTGACAACAAGGCCTTTTTCCTGGAGGTAAGCGACAAGCTGGACGGTGCCGGGTGGAGCGACCTGCCTTCTTCATTCATCTTTCTGAAATTCAACTCGAATGGGGGCGGCCGGCTGGCCGTGTCGCATCTCCACCTCCTGTATGGTTTCGTAGAGTTTCTTTTATCCGATCAGCTCGAGCAGGAGGCCCTGCCCTATCTCGAAGGACGCCTGTACGAGCCCGCCTTCCAGTCGCACCGGGTTGCCTACGACTATTTCCTCACCCAGGAGGGGAGGATTACCCGGGGGCTCGACCGGGAGAGCTATCTGCGCGAGCTGGCCCGGAACGGGTTCAGCCACGTGGAAGTGAACGGCCTGGCCTCCCCGATGGGGATAGAGACCGGACCGAAGGGTGAAGTGTACCCGATGTTTTACACCTACTGTCCGGCCCTCGACCAGTTCGTGTACAGCAGCCTCAACAAGGGGATCTACCCCTACTATTACCTGTCGGCCAACCTCACCTACCTGAAGGAGAACGCGCGACTGGCGCGACGATATGGCCTCGTCCCCGGTCTGCTTTGCTTTGAACCGAGGGCGGTGCCCGAGGAGTTCTTCAACAAATACCCGATGCTGCGGGGCGCACGGGTGGACCATCCGTTCCGGAGCTTCAGGCCACGGTACAATATGACCATCACCCACCCGAAGGTGCTTGACCACTACGCCGAAATGGTTCAAAAACTGATGAAAGAGGTACCCGAGCTGGGGTTTCTCAACATCTGGACCAACGACAGCGGCGCCGGGTTCGAGCACACCAAGTCGCTCTATGTCGGCCGCAACGGGGGCGCCTACCTGGTCCGCGAATGGAAGGACGACGCGGAGATCGCCCGACTGGCCGGGGAGAACGCCCTGCGGTTCTTCCGTGTCCTGAAACAGGCCGGCGAAGCCATCAATCCCGGCTTCCGGGTGATCACCCGAATGGAATCCTTTTACGGTGAACACGATATCATCATCAACGGGCTTGACGGTAAGCTGGATATCGAAACCGCCTCCCTGATCCAGCGTGGATGGGAGATGCCTTATCAGCACCCGCTTTACCCCGACCGCAAGGACATCAACGCCGGGTGCGTGTTCCAGCAAGGATTTGACGAACGGGAGAGGCCGATCGTTGAAGGGATCCGGGAAACCGGCTCCCAGGTCTCCTTTTACTTCGCCTACGGGCCCCAAACGATGTTCGCCCCCCTGATGGGCATCCCCTACCCCGGCCTCACGCACCAAAGGCTGGAGACCCTCAGGAGCGGGGGAATCGACCGGTTGGCACATATGGGGGGAACCTTTCAGCCCGACAAGGTTCCTTTCAACATCAACCACGAGGTCTTGCGCAACTTCCAGTTCAATTCTCAACAGCCCCTGGATATGGTTCTTAACCGGTATGTTGCCAGGCACGCGCCCGGGGAACCCGGCCATATCCTGCTGCAAGCCTGGAAGGAGACGGAAACCGGCATCCTGGGATTTCCAAACGTCTCCTCACTTTACTCCACCATCGGCTTCACCTGGTACCGCCTCTGGACACGGCCGCTGGTACCCGATATCGAACGGGTCCCCCAAATGGAACGCAACTACTACGAAGATTTTATGTGCACCATCCCGCACAATCCCAACAATGTGGACCTGGGAAAGGATGTGCTCTTCACCCTCACCACCCCGGACAGGGCTGGCGAGGACGCCCTGCGCATCGACCGGAACAGCCTTCCTCATCTTGAGGAGGCCATTCGTCTCCTGGATAGCGTGACATCGCCGCCGGCAATCATTATTGACCAGCTCGTCCGAATCCGTGCCCTGCGCTGCTGGATAACCACACAGCGTAATATCGCCGTCTGGGTTCAATGCGTGAATGGGTTTATGAAGGCGGATAACCAATCTGATAAGCAGATAAATAAATGTACGCTGCAGGAGATGATCCGGCTGGAGATCGCCAACTCACGCGAAATCATCAGCCTGCTCGAAACCGGCGTGGAGTTCATCGCCCTCACCGACCAGGGCGAAACCCCCCTGATGTATGGAACGAACCTGCCTGAGCTGCTGCTGCGGCGGATTGAACTGATGGAGGC
>JAWOHI010000301.1:0-4209 GCA_046485255.1 Bacteroidales bacterium | reverse complement strand
TGGAAAACCAGGCTGGAGGAGGGAGAACCGGCCAACCTCGGTCTCTACGTGGAACGCATCCGGGAGAATAACCTCCGAAACTCGGTTTTCATCGACTGCACAGCCAATGAAACGGTGGCCATGTGTTACGGAGAGTTGCTGGAATCTTATGTCTCCGTGGTGACGGCCAATAAGATCGCCTGCAGTTCGGCCTACAGCCTCTACAGCAGCCTGAAGGAAAAAGCGGTCCAAAGGGGCGTGAAATTCATTTTCGAGACCAATGTGGCAGCCGGTCTCCCCGTGATCAGCACCATCAATGACCTCATTCGAAGCGGTGACAGGATCCTGAAGCTGGAAGCAGTGGTTTCGGGAACGCTCAACTTCATATTCAATGTCATGAGCCGGGAGATTCCTTTGAGCCAGGCGATCCGCATGGCCAAGGAGGAGGGCTATTCCGAACCCGACCCCAGGCTCGATCTGAGCGGAACCGATGTGAAGAGAAAACTGCTGATCCTGGCCAGGGAGTCGGGATACCCGATGGAGGAGGGGGATATCGAGGTGACCCCCTTTATGCCTGACGCCCTCTTCGAGGGCACCCTGGAGGATTTCTGGGTGGATGTGAAGAAGCTGGATGCCGGGTTCGAACAAAAGCGCAGTGTGCTGGCTGAAAAAGGGCTGAAGTGGAGGTACCTGGCCAACCTGAAGGAGGGGAAGGGTACCATGGGGCTGGAGGAGGTGAACTCCGACCACCCGGCGTATCCCCTGGAGGCCAGCAACAACATCATCATGATCACCACCGACCGTTACAGGGAGCTTCCCCTGATTGTCAAGGGGTACGGCGCCGGTGCCGAGGTAACGGCAGCAGGTGTTTTTGCGGATGTGATCAGGGTTGCGAATATTTAAAAAATTCAGGTTAAAATATGGGGATAAAGGCGGTGATATTTGATATGGACGGGGTGCTGATCGACTCCGAGAACCTCTGGCAACAGGCGGAAAGGGAGTTGTTCGGGGAGCTGGGAATTGAGCTGACCGAACCGTTGCTGGCGCAAACCCGTGGACTCCGGACCAGGGAGATGGTGGGTCACTGGTGCGGAGTGTTTAACGTCACCTCGGTATCACCCGAATCACTTATTGAGCGGTACGACAGAGAGATGGTGAAAAAGATGCGGACCCAGGTGCCGTTGATGGAGGGGGCTGTCGAGGCGATCCGCTTTTTCAGGGAGAAAAAAATTCCGGTAGCCCTGGCCTCCTGCTCCACCATGGAACACATCGAGGCGGTGATGGGGAGATACAATCTCACGGGTCATTTCGACCTGATGGTCTCCGCAGCCAACGGGATGCCGGGCAAGCCCCACCCGGAGGTCTACCTTCAGACCGCTGCAAGGCTGGGCGTAGAACCTGCTTTTTGCCTGGCCATCGAGGACTCCTTTTTTGGGGTGATCTCCGCCAAGGCTGCCCGGATGAAGGTGCTGGCCATGCCCGATCCGCTGGAGTATGACCAGGAGCGGTTCGCGGTGGCCGATCTGAAGATCCGGTCGCTGTCCGAAATCAATGACACCCTTTTAGAGCAGTTGAAATGAACGACGAAGTCACCGTATACGGACCGGCAACGGTCTCCAACGTGGGTCCGGGTTTCGACCTGATGGGATTTGCCCTGGAATCACCGGGCGATGAGATGATCATCCGCAGAAACGGTACCGGGAAACTGGTACTGGTGGATCAGTCGGGTTGCAATCTTCCCCTGGACCCTGAAAAGAATGTGGCTGCCGTGGCCGCGCAGGCATTGCTGTCCGGGCTGGGAAACAGGGATGGTTTTGACCTGGTCTTTACCCGGAAGATCAAACCCGGTAGCGGGGTGGGTTCCAGCGCCGCCAGTTGCGTTGCTGCCGTAGTGGGGATCAACCACCTGCTGGGCAATCCCTTTGAAACAGCAGCCCTGATCCCCTATGCCATGGAGGGCGAGAAGATGGCCAGCGGAGCCGTTCATGCCGATAATATTGCCCCCGCCCTGCTGGGCGGATTCATCCTGATCCGCGGGTATGATCCGCTGGATATCAAACACATCCCCTACCCGGGCGACCTCTGGTGTGCCGTGGTTCATCCGCACCTGGAGATCAAAACCAGGGAGAGCAGGAAACTGATTCCCAAAGAGGTTCCCATGGCAACCGCCCTGCAGCAGTGCGGCAACCTGGCCGGGCTGGTAGCCGGACTGGCCACATCCGATTACGGGCTCATCAGCCGGTCGGTGACCGATGTTTTTGCCGAGCCCTACCGCACGCCGCATTTACCCGGTTTTCAGGAACTTCGCCAGGCTGCCCTGGATGCAGGGTCCCTGGGCACCGGACTCTCCGGCTCGGGTCCCTCTGTATTCAGCCTCTGCCGGGGTGAGGATATGGCCACTTCGGTTGGAAAGGTCATGGAGGCGCACTTCACCACGCACCATATCGGCGCCTCACTCTACCTGTCAAAAATCAGTGAAGCCGGATGCCGGATCATATAAAACCCTGTTATGCACTACTACAGTACCCGTAACCGTGAGCTGAAAACCGGATTAAAGGAGGCCCTGTTGAAGGGGCTCGCACCCGATCGCGGGCTCTTCATGCCATCGGCCTTTCCCGTATTAACCAGGGACAGGTTGATGGCCATCCGGGAGATGAATCTCACGGAGATTGCAGTGGAGCTGTCAATCCTGCTGTTCGGGGAGGATATCCCTAAAACAGATTTAATACCCCTTGTGCAGGAGGCTGTCCATTTCGACACTCCCCTGGTGAAGGTGGAAGAGGGGATCTACTCCCTGGAGCTGTTCCATGGTCCCACCTGTGCCTTCAAGGATGTAGGAGCCCGTTTCCTCTCCAGATTGCTTGGATATTTCACGGCCGGACTGGATGAGGAGGTCCATGTACTGGTTGCCACCTCGGGCGATACGGGTAGTGCCGTTGCCAACGGATTCCTGGGGATTCCGGGCATCCGGGTTCATGTGCTCTACCCCTCCGGCCTGGTTACACCCCTCCAGGAGAAACAGTTTACCACCCTGGGGGGAAACATCTCGGCCCTGGAGGTCCGGGGGACATTTGACGATTGCCAGCGACTGGTCAAGGAGGCCTTTATGGATAAAGAGCTCGCCGGAAAGATGACCCTTACCTCGGCCAACTCCATCAACCTGGCCCGCTTTCTCCCGCAGGCGTTCTACTATTTCAGGGCATGGGCCCAGGTCACCTCCATTCACCGGGAGGAGGATTTAAAACTTTTCTTTTCTGTTCCCAGCGGAAATTACGGGAATTTGACAGCCGGACTGGTGGCCCGGGAGATAGGCCTGCCGGTCCACACCTTTCTCTCGGCCAACAACATCAACGATGTAGTGCCCTCTTACCTGCTCAGCGGCGAATACAGGCCCCGCCCCTCGACGCCCACCATTGCTAACGCCATGGATGTGGGCGATCCCAGCAACTTTGTCCGTATCCTTGATCTGTTTGATCACAATCATGCATGGATCAGTTCTCATATCAGGGGATACAGTTATTCGGACCGGGAGATCAGGGAGATTATCCGAAAAGTATACAATAAAACCGGTTACCTTTGCGACCCCCACGGGGCCACCGGGTACCAGGCCGCCAGAAGTTTCAGGGAAATGAATCCCGGTTATACAGGCATTTTCCTGGAAACCGCCCACCCTGCCAAGTTCCTCGAGACCGTGGAGGATGTGATCGGGAAGCCGGTGGAGATTCCTGCGCGGCTGGCTGATTTTCAGAAAAGGGAAAAACAATCCACCCTGATCAGCACCGAATACAGCGATTTCAGGAAGTACCTGCTTTCCGGCCTTTAACCTTCTTTCTGACTCTTAACCTTTTTACCGGTTGCGGCGACCACCAAGTTGTTTTTGAACTCGATGATCCCGGGGATCTTCTCCATGGCCAGCCGCTCCCCGCAATACTTTTTCACAAAAGTGGCATTTAGATCGCCGTTTTGGGCATCGGCCAGCACAATCTCCGCTTTCAGTAGCCGCTCGGCGCCTCGCTCGTGCCCTCGGGCCTGCCGCAGATGTACAGCCAGCTTCAGACCGGCGTGGGCGACGGCGTGCTCATCATCGGCACCGGCGCCTACCCGCTGAAGCTGCACGAGCAGGCGCCCTTCATCCTTCGGCTCGACACCGGACCGTTCTGCTTCGGCGGCTTCGGCATCAACTCGGACGTGTTCAACAGCCTGCCCGAGGACGTGCAGGAGGTGCTGGCG
>JAWOHI010000254.1:0-10002 GCA_046485255.1 Bacteroidales bacterium | reverse complement strand
TCGAAAGTGGATCCGATCATCGTGCTCACCAAGACCGACCTGGCCCCTGAAGGAAGGATCGAGGAGATCACCGGTCAGGTCAGGCGGCGGATCAGCGACATTCCGGTTGTCGCCATCAGCAATCAGACGCAGGATGGGTATGCCGGGCTGAACCAGCTGATTGAGAAAGGGAAGACCTATTGCTTGCTTGGGTCGTCGGGGGTGGGCAAATCGACTTTGCTCAACAACCTGTCGGGCAGGCCGGTGATGCGCACCGACGCCATCAGCGCGAGCAGCGGCAAGGGGAGGCACGTGACGAGTCACCGGGAGCTGATCGTTCTGGAGAATGGTGGCATCCTGATCGACAACCCGGGGATGCGGGAGGTTGGCATTGCCGATGAGGGTGGTGGGCTGGAGAGCACCTTTAACCGGATCGTGAGTCTGGCGGGGGCGTGCCGGTACGCCGACTGCACGCATACAAGTGAGGCTGGGTGTGCTGTTCTGGAGGCTCTCGGCACGGGCGGGCTGGACCGCGGATCCTATGAGAATTACCTGAAAATGGAGCGTGAGCGGGCTCATTATGAGTCGACTACGGCTGAGCGCAAGAGGAAGGACCGGCAGTTTGGGAAGATACTGAAGGACTATCAGATAATAGATCCGAAGAAAAGAAAATGACTGATCAGGAAGGCAGTTAAATCCTACAGGCAGATCCAGTTATTAGTGTCCTTTTCGACCACGGCAGTGATATCGCCATTGGCATTGATGGTCAGGTGGGTCGTCACCTTCAGTAGCGCAATTGGCTCACCTTCACAGGTAATCTCGCCGTAGACCACGTTGGTGTAATTCACGGCCTTTCCAGGCGTTGGATCGTCAAACATTTGGTTTTGAATAAAGTATCCTTCATACACCCGGCCAGTATCGAATCCCACAAACAGGGCGTGGACCCTGGTTTGCGCCTTTTTGCTCCAAATCGAAATCGTGACTGTCTGGTCACCGCCAACCACCTCGCCAGCACAGGCGATATGGCCCATATGGTATTCGGTTTCGATTAAGACCTGCTTGTTTTTGTTGGAAGCCTGCCCGAAAGCGGGTCCGGATGCAAAAGCCAGGAGAAACAAAGCGGCATAAATCAGACTGAGTGTTCTCATCATTTCATTCTTTTTGATTGACATCTCAAGTTAAGGCTAAATCCCGGACCGGAGGAAATATTCCCATATTATTTTGTAAATTAGAGGGTAACCAAGAAGCCTCCCGTAATGAAAAACCGGAAATGGATTTTCGTTTTCATTTCATTGGCAGTATTGCTGCCAGTGAGCGATGAAGCATCCGGCCAGGACATTCCTATGCTGGCCTACGAGATGCGAATGAATGGTGACCCTCACGGGGCGATTGCCCTGCTCGACTCGGCCCTGCTCCTTTATCCCGATTCGGCCCGGATGTGGTTTGAGAAAGGGCGCTGCGTGGATTGGACGAAGATGGAAGGGTGCTCTAAGTTCACGCACACCTGGAAATATGTAGTTCCCAGACTGAAATCAGGCCGGAGATGCTTTTCCAAAGCCGTTGCCCTTGAACCGGATAACGCCCGTTATCATTATTGGGCGTCACAGAACGGTTCGCTGCTTGCTTTTACAGGCATCTATTCCCCCTGGAAGTGGCCTGTTGTGCCCTTTCTGTTCAGGCGCATGGTGAATGAGGCCGAATCGGCCGTGGAGTTGGATCCCGGGAATCCGGAGTACCGTTTCCAACTGGTCGTGCTTTCCCGTTTTGGCGGGTTGCTTGGCGGTAACAAGAAGATGGCCCGGGCGCACGCCGACACCCTTGATCGGATCGATCCCGTTTACGGGACGATGGCGTACAAGGAGCTGGAGACAAAAAAGCACCCATATGACTCTTATCACCGGTACCTTGAATTGGAAGGAGAGCATCCCGATCACCCGATGCTCCTTCAGAAGCTCGCCCAGATCAATTCGAATAGCGGCCCGGAGCATTTCAGTACAGCACGTCATTATTACCGGAGAATGCTGGAACTGGATCCGGAGAACACTTTGGCGATCAAGGAATTGGTCAGGACAATGAACCGTTACGGACAGGATGGTGCGGTGGGTGAGATCCAATCCTACCTGCGTAACGTGGGATCCAGCTACCTCTATTACCAGGCGGTTGGGCATCAATTGATCGGACAGCAATATCAGCGCCTGGGGAGCCGGTCGTTGGCCGATGAGCACTTCAGGCTGGCGGCCAGGATGAATCCGAGCAATAACAGCACGAACATTACTGACTTGAAGCGGCCGGAAAAATAGAGTTGTCAACTTTATAAAGTTGTCAACTTTACTGTCAAAATTTTAAGTCCTGACAAACAAGTCTTTATGAAAACCGAACAACAAGAAAACAAATCTTTCCTTGTTTTATTTAATTGATTTTCTGACCTTTAAAGCTAGAAGTTGACATTTCTATTTAAAGTTGACAACTGCATTATGTAAGAAATTGTTATTCTGAGCATTTGCTAAACTAAATTGACTTAATCACTGTATTGGAGGATGATAATCAACTATGTTTCAAGCCTATACAAATTACTAATAGAGTTGACATTTTTATAGAGTTGACAACTCTAAGTAAAACCATACAAATTATGAGCACAACGAAAATCATTCTCAGCCTGATCCTGATCGGGACAGTTTCCACTGCGGAGGGGTGGTCACAGAAGACCCAGTCTATAAAGACCGAACTGACTTATTCCCTTTGGTTGATTGCGCCGGCGAATATGCCGTTGGAGCTCTGAAAATCAATCATTTGCTACATTACGGTCGCGACGGTGTGCAATCGAGGTACCACATGAACATGAAATACACAGTTAACGCGAACGGGACGATCACGGCCGAAGTGGAGCACGAAACCATCTTATGTCAATAATCCGGATTTTGGATTTTCACTTATCCGCCCATGAAAGTAATTACTCACGTTAAGGACCCTCCCCTGACCGGCCAGGAGATCTACCGGATTACGAATGAGGTCAAAGAGGCCTCAGAATACCTGATGACCGGCTGGGCCGCTCTGGACGGGGAAACGGCCATCAAAAGCTTCTCCCCGGAGATGGTGTCTTGCTATGAGGGCCGGTTATTGGATTATGATGCCTACAGAGAGAGCTGGGCCATTTATACCGGGGCCAGGGAAGATATCCGGATCACCCCGGTTGAAGATGATTTCATCATTCTGACCAGGGAATTTGTGATCTACAGTTGGGTTGGCCGTGTCGAAGAGAGGATAAAATCCGGTGAGTCGGTTGAATACAACCCCATCCGGTACACCAACCTTTTCAAGAAATCAGATGGGGAATGGTGGATTATCTTTGCCCAGAGCAGCGGTGTGCCGGTAATCAAGTCGAAAAAATAATCTAATTTTATTCCACATTAACGCCCTTAATATTTAAAATTACTGATAATGAAATCCTTACGCTTCCTTCTGATAGTGATGGCCATATCGCTTCTGGCAGCAGGACCTGCACAAGGCCAGCGCCTGGCGCATTTAAAGACGACCCAAAACTGGGAATTTGCCTTAATGTGCAATGGCTCCTATGATCTGATGTCGGGTTGTTTCGACATTCACGAAATGATCAAGTTCAGGGAGGGTCCCATCACGGAGGTGCTATGGAGCAAGCTGATCCGCATATCTGGCGAGGCCGCTTCCCTTATCACCGAAGAGGTATACAGAGTCAATTACTTCGATATGATGGGTCAATGGCAGGGGTCCAAGGCCAATCGCACGGTGTTCATCAACCTGGTTGGCGATCAAGGTACCCATTGGATCTTGCAAATCATGCTTGATTATGATTGGTCGGGGGGAGAGCTGAAGATCAGTATGAAAAAGATTATGGAGCGGTGCTTGTAAATAGAGTTGTCAACTTTAAAAAGTTGTCAACTTTCTTGCGCTTATGTAAAAGCCTGTATAACAGCTGTTTTCAGCAGCAGATTGAATTGAATTCTAATTGAATGGGAGCTAGTACGTTGTTATATTGGGTTTTATAAAGCATACATGACAATTGAAATAATATTAGTTGTCAACTCCTCCATGTAAAACCTTATTTTTCAGTATTCTTATAAAATATTTTTATTGATTTTCAAGCAACAGGAATTGTCAATGCATTTAATTTCAGTTTTATACGTAATGATTTAAAAGTTGACAATTCTTTAAAGTTGACAACTCTTATGATCGTCATCGGCATCGACATCGGCAGCACCACCACCAAAAGCGTGGCGATATACCCGGACAAATCCTTTAAAACCCTTACCACCAGGGCATTTGATGCCATTACCTCCGCCACGGGGGCGCTTGGTAAAATGCTGATGGAAAATCATCTGGAGATATCCTCCATACGGAGCATCGTCCTTACGGGAGCCGGGGCCTCCGGGATCGAAGGCAACCTATTCGGCATCGACACCCACAAGATAGACGAATTGCAGGCCATAGGCCTGGGGGGAATGTACCTCTCCGGGCAGAGCGGGCTGCTTATCACCAACATCGGGACGGGCACCGCCCTGGTGGAGGCCTACCCCGACCAGATCACCCATATCGGGGGTACCGCCGTCGGCGGGGGTACCATCCTGGGACTGGCCAAAGCGATGCTTAAGACCTCCGAAGTCCAGACCATCTTTGAAATGGCCGCAAAAGGCAGAATCAGTCAGGTTGACCTGCTCATCGGCGACATCGTGGATGACGACCTGGGCTTTCTCAAGAAGGAGATGACGGCCTCAAACTTCGGCAAGATGCTAGAAAGCGCACGGGATGAAGACATTGCCCTTGGCATCCTTACGATGGTTTACCAGGTGATCGGAACGGTCTCCTCGTTCGCCGCCAGGAGCCGTAATATTTCCCAGGTGGTGGTCACCGGCAGCGCAAGCAACGAATCCATCGGCAAACGGATTCTGGAAGGCATCGGTAACCTCTATGACATACGGTTTATCTACCCCGAGCACGCCGCCTATGCCACGGCCATCGGTGCCGCCTTGTCGAGAGCGAACGGGTAAGGCCTGCCCCTTGACGGGTTAAGCCATTTACTGTATTATCCTGGTCGATGTGACCGTGGCGGTAATCAGGCCAAAACCGCCGGATTTAATTCATTGTCAACTCTTATTGATTTTCCTGGCAAAAAGGAAATAAGCGAACCCCGACCCAAACACCAGGAAAAGTCCAACCGGCAGCCAGCCGAGGGCGTTCCAAACGCCCGAAAGCGATGCCATCAGGGTAATGACAAACCCAATGGCATTGCTGATCACAATGGCCGTAACAAGAACTTTGCCCGCTTGCCCCACCGCCAGAACACGCTGGCCAAGCAGGAGCAAAATGCTTCCGAAAATGAACATCGTCCCAAAGAGCTGCGCCATCAATGCCCCTCCTGAATCCAGGTTCAGCCCGAAGAGCAATGCCAGTTTTACAGGAAACAATACAAATCCAACCCCGAAAACTGCTTCGACGAATGCCTTGGCAATCAACCACCAATTAATTTTCATTGCGTTACTCCTTAATTTAATGTCTTTATTTTCAAAGGTATAAAATCTTTCTGGCGTTGTCAATCCTAATTTAGCTGACAAAGCTTGAAAGAGAGTTGTCAACTCTATAAAGTTGTCATCTTTTTCATTGAAACTTAAATCATTGATATACAATTATTTGAGAAACCCGTTTTATTCATTTTGAAGCCATCTAACTAACAGTCAATGTGTTATCTTTGCAGTTGTCAACCCTATTAGAGTTGACAACTGATTAAGGCAACTTGCTGTTTATTTGTGATTTCCAAATAAATATCAATGCCATTGTCCAAATCATCCTGAGCTAAATAACTAAAAATCAGCCTGTTTACATTCAGGCAAGAAGATGACAATTCTTAAAAGTTGACAACTCTACAAAATTTCCTTATCTTTTTGGCAATGAAATAGTTGTTTGCCACTGCCCCAGTGAACCGGCCCCTCCTTTTCGCATTCCTCTCGATCTGCACCACGACCCTGATGGCACAGAACTCCTCCCATTTCGATTACGACCGCGAGAAAGTGATTTCGGCAATGGAACAGATCGATGAATTCAACGTAATATCCAATCCCACATCACTGTTCCTGCCGGATTCAATAACTGACAAACCCCCCAGCCTTTTTTTGTATTATCTGGCAGGATTTATCCCGGGCTGCCTGGCCCCGCAATTGGGATTCTGGACCGGCTTCCTGATTTCCAACCTGCAAACGGCAAAAATCGGACTAATAATTGGCAGCACCCTTGGATTTTTTATCCCTCCCATTGCGGTTTACCAAAATCGACAAACGGTCCGGCCGACCCTCTTCACCGGACTGGGCGTCATCACCGGCACTGTCCCCGGGGTCCTCCTTTCCGTGGGATATTATGATATGGCTAAAACCATCCAGGATGCCATCGACACCACGCTAGGCTGCTGGAACACCCTGAACGATTTACCGATGAGCTGTACCGGCTTGTACGCCTCCCTGGCGGCAGGAACAGGCAGACTCACCAGACTGGTTCGCTGAAACAAAACTGGATTTTCCTACATTTGGGAAAGCCCTTTTCAAATGAAATCTTAAACCAGGGTGCACGAGGACTCTATCCCCAAATGAAAGCCAACAAAATATCAATTCTCCTTTCAATCCTGATCGCTGTCGGTGCAACCGACTCCCTCCCCGGCCAAATCGCCCTCCTTCCCCTGCCCCAATCAGTTGAATGGAAAGAGGGGACCTTTGCACTCACAAATAAAGACCTGAGTTTTGATAAAAGAATCATTTCCAAGATATTAGACCAGATTGCGGACATTCATCAGCATACGGAGGAGGGCTATTCCATTGAGATCACACCCGATTAGATCCGGATCGGGGCGATGACGGACCAAGGTCTCTTCCGGGCACGGTCGACTCTCTCACAATTGATCGACGGAGCAGGCGAAACCAGGCAAATCCCCTGCTGCAAGATCGTGGATTACCCCGCTTTTCAAATCCGGGGATTTATGCACGATGTGGGCCGGCATTTTATCCCGATCTCCGAGCTGGAAAAGGAGATCACCATTCTATCCAGATTCAAGATCAACACCTTCCACTGGCATCTCACCGAAGATGTCGCCTGGAGACTGGCCAGTGATATCGCGCCAGAACTGACCGCCGGAGCGGTATCGACCCGCGATACGGGATACTACACCAAGGAGGAGGTGCGCCGATTCGTGAACTTCTGCAAGGCACACCACGTCACCGTCATCCCCGAGATCGATATGCCCGGCCACAGCGCGGCCTTCACCCGGGCGACCGGCTATTCAATGCAATCTCCCGAAGGGAAAAGGATTGTCAAAGAACTCCTAATCGAGGCGTGCGAATTATTCGACACGCCCTGGTTTCATATCGGGACCGATGAGGTGGAGATCACCGACCCGGATTTCGCGACCGAAATGGCTGAAATCGTTCGGTGTTCGGGTAAAGAACCCATCGGCTGGCTACCGGGAGCCGACCTGGGGGAGCCATCCACCCGGCAGCTGTGGATCGGAACCGTGGAACCTCCACCTGGAAAAAAAGTGATTGACTCCCGGTTCCTCTACCTGAACCATATGGATCCGTTCGCGGACCTCTTCGGCATCTTCAACAGCCGGATCTGCGGATCGGAAAACGGCTCCGATGATCTTTTCGGCGCCATCTGCTGCATCTGGAACGACCGGAAGCCAACCTCGGTGAAAGAAATCATCCTCTCCAACGCCTTCTATCCGGTTATGCTCGCATTCGCCGAACGCGCCTGGCGTGGCGGCGGGCACGACATCCGCGAGCGGGGCGTAAACCTGCCGGCTCCCGAAGATCCTGATCTTGAGCCGTTCGGGGATTTCGAGGACCGGATGCTCCTCAGCCGGCTGAGGTACCTGCCCGACGAACCATTTCCCTATTTTGAACAGGCTGATATACACTGGAGGATCACCGATCCCTTTCCCAACCAGGGCGACCTGTCCAAGGTGTTTCCGCCGGAGAGGAGGATCAGGAAAAGTTACCGTTACGACGGCAAAAAATATCCTACCAGAACAGCCGCCGGAGCCACCGTCTACCTGAGGCACACCTGGGGCGGGATGGTTCCGGGATTCATTAAGGACCCCAGGCCGGATCATACGGCCTACGCCTACACTTATGTCTATTCGCCTCATAATATGGAAGTTGGGCTTTGGGCCGGCTTTCACATCTTCGGGCGCTCCGAAAAGGACGCCACCCCACCCGCCGGCGAATGGGACTACAAGGGGAGCCGGATCTGGATCAATAATCAGCCCATCGATCCCCCCGCCTGGGCCAAAGCCGGATTCCAACCCGTCGATCTAGAGACGCCCTATGTAGATGAAAATTACTGGATGAGGGAGCCAATCCCGGTCAACCTCTCGAAAGGCTGGAACAAGATCCTCCTCAAGATGCCGGTCGGCCGCTTCACATCCCCCCAGGCACGGCTCACCAAATGGATGTTCACCGCCCTGATCGTGTCTGCCGACGGAAGGTCGGTGCCCGAGGGGCTCATCTTTTCGCCCGAGGGTAGAGTTGTCAACTCTATAAACCTGTCAACTGTTCGTTAATATGCATAACCTACTCGTAATCAATAAGCTTCGAGTTAATGGACATCTTCTCTTTCATATTTTTAGCATATAAGGTTCTTGAAATCTGGCAATTAAGAAAATAAGTTGTCATCTTTTATAGGAAAAGATGTCAAATGAGAATGATAACATTCGTTTAATAAGCATTTTAGATGACCCTGATGAATTGTTTGAAATCGTTGGATGTGTTCAATTATCTGTCTCCCAGTTACCTAATAATGGAGTTTTGCTTTAATGAAAGTTGACATCTTTTAAGAGTTGACAACTCTTCTGCTACCTTCACACACAAGAATACTAAAATCAACAGCAATGAAATTGTTAACCCGGTGTTTTGGGTTATTTACCCTCCTGGCAGGGATGGCCATTGCAGCCCCCGCCCAAGTGCCCTATTCTCCCAAGGATTTGACCGACAAGGACTACCAGCGAGCCGAAGAGTTCATGGACCGCTCCTGGAACTCGCTCGTGTATGGAACCCTCTCGCAACCAACCTGGATCGACAACCACCGGTTTACCTACCGGGTGAACACCCCGTCCGGAACGAAAACCTGGCTGGTGGATGCCAGAAAAAAAACCCGTACCGAAAACCTGGCCGAAAACCCGGCACCCGAGCGACGCGCAGAGCGCGGCCGAAGTACCGGAGTGCCCTCGCCCGACGGAAAAAAAGAAGCTTTCATCCGCGAGTACAACCTCTGGGTCAAAGACCTTGAATCCCAAACCGAAACCCGGCTGACCCACGATGGCATCGAGGATTTCGGCTATGCCACGGATAACGCAGGCTGGACCCGCAGCAACCGGCCCATCCTGCTCTGGTCGCCCGACTCCCGGAAGATCGCCACCTTCCAGCACGACGGCCGGGGCGTGGGAATGATGTATATGGTAAGCACAAACGTCGGCCACCCGAAACTGGAGGCCTGGAAATACCCCCTCCCAGGAGATAGCCTGATATTCAGGGTCGAACGGGTGGTGATCCACCTCGATGGGCCCAAAGTGGTGCGGCTGAAAATGGCCCCCGACCCCCACCGGGGAACCGTCACCGACCATATCGCCACAGGCGGACAACTCGGCGATGCCGAATGGAGCGAGGATGGATCCCAACTCGCTTTCGTGTCGGTCTCGCGCGACCATCAACAAGTGGCCCTCCGTGTGGCCAACCCCGAAACGGGCGACGTCCGTACCGTGCTCGAAGAATCCGAAAAAACCTTCTTCGAGTCGGGCTACAATAGGGTCAACTGGCACCTCCTCGCCAATTCAAACGAGGTGATCTGGTTCTCCCAACGGAGCAACTGGGGACACCTCTACCTGTACGACCTGACCACCGGAAGCCTTAAAAACCAGATCACTACGGGCGACTGGCGGGTGCTGCAACTGCTGCACATCGACCAGCAACAGCGCAAACTGCTCTTCACCGGATCGTACCGCGAACCGGGAGA
>JAWOHI010000167.1:0-3428 GCA_046485255.1 Bacteroidales bacterium | reverse complement strand
ATTGATTATGAGTCGTTCAACCGGCTGGGCGACCGCACGCGTATGACCGGGGAGTGGCTCGCCTACTGCTCCGCTTGTCCGGTGCCCGAGATCGCCAATGTGCTCGGGCGGACGGGTATCCCATTCCACCAGGTGACCGGCACCCTGGAGGCGTCGGATCCCTGCTGGGAGGAGATCTCAGAGTGGGTCCGCGCGGCTGTAGTGGTTAACACAATGGCACACAACCGGTTGGGATGTTTGGGGCATTATTACGGCGGTATGCTCGACGTGTACACCGACCTGACCGCCCATTGCGCCCAGCTGGGAGGACATATCGAGCTCCTTGAGGTAGATGAACTTACTGCCCTGCGTAAAGAGGTGACAGCGAAGCAGATCGCCGATAAGATGACACTGCTTGAGCGGACCTTCGATATCCGGTCCGACTGCTCCCCCAATGACTTGAAGGAGGCCGCACGCACCTCCGTCGCCCTCGACCGGCTGGTGGAGCGCCACCGGCTCGGGTCAATGGCCTACTATTACAAAGGCGACGGCGTTCCAGAAAACTTGCTGTCAATCAGTTCCATCATCCTCGGCACATCCTTGCTGACCGCCAGGGGGATCCCCGTGGCCGGCGAGTATGAGGTGAATAACGCCCAGGCTATGAAGATCCTCGACCTGCTCGGTGCAGGAGGCTCATTTACTGAATACTACGCGATGGATTTCAAGGGTGACGTCGTTCTGATGGGCCACGACGGGCCAGGCCATCCGGGGATCGCGGAAGGAAAGATCCGGGTCAGGCCGCTCGAAGTGTACCACGGCAAGGTGGGCCGCGGACTGTCGGTGGAGATGTCGGTCAGGCAGGGACCGGTGACCCTCCTGTCGGTAGTCCAGAAACGCGACGGTCGGCTGATCCTGCTGGTCGCGGAAGCCGAGTCGGTGGCCGGGCCGATCCTTGAGATTGGTAACACCAATAGCCGCTACCGCTTTTCCATCGGAGCCAGGCGTTTCGTGGAGGCCTGGAACAGCAACGGACCTGCACACCACTGCGCGGTTGGTACAGGGCACCTCTCATCGGCCCTGAAAAAGATCGGCCTGCTGGTCGGGCTCGAAGTCGTCCAGGTTTGCTAATCGGTCCAGTTTAAACGCAACAATGAATAAACCAGTAAGGATTCTCTTTTCAGCCATCAGCGGGTATGGCTACTATTACCTCAAATCATTTTTCGAGGATATTCCCAGCGGGCAGGCCACGATCGCCGGGGTGATCGACCCCTCCCCGGAAAGGTCGGGCTATTATGCCGATATCAGGAACTTGAACTGTCCCATCTACCCAGCTATCGACCAGTTCTTCGCCGCTGGGCACCTGGCCGACCTCACGGTGATCTCCTCCCCGATCCATTTTCACGCACCACAGGCGGTCAGCGCACTGATAAATGGAAGCAACGTACTGGTTGACAAGCCATTGTGCGGCTCTGTCAACGAAGCCGAAGAGCTGATCCGGGTGAAAAACGAAACCGGCCGGCAGGTAGAGGTGGGATACCAGTGGTCCTTTTCCAGGGCCATCGGCCACCTCAAACTTGACCTCCTGTCGGGTTTCTACGGCAAGCCCTTAAGGATGAAGACGATCTGCCTTTGGCCAAGGGATTATGCTTATTACCAACGCAATAACTGGGCGGGGAAGATTCTTTCGGCCGATGGCAGACCGGTACTCGACAGTCCGGCCAACAACGCCTGCGCCCATTTCCTGCACAATATGTTCTACCTGCTGGCGCCGGGAACGGAACCGGGAGAACCCTCACTGGAGGTATCCGCGGAGCGGTACCGGGCGTACGACATTGACAACTACGACACGGTGTCCGCCCGGTGCCTCCTGAAAGGCGGTGCGGAGCTGTTTTTCCATTTCTCCCACGTCACCGAAACCCTCCGAAATCCCGAGTTTATGATTGAATGTGAGAGCGGCACGATCCATTTTGGAGGACGCTACAAGGAGATCACCGGTCTCCGCAGTGATGGAACCGCCAAACAGTACGGGGCTCCCGATGACACCCCCCAGTTCCACAAACTGCAGGTGGCCATCGAATCGGTCTGGCATCGTCGGCCGGCGGTCTGCTCTCCCGAGATCGCCCTGTACCAGACCCGGTGCATAGAAGCACTGCAGCAATCTACCGGTGAAATTTGTAACTTCCCGGATGACCGGATCGTCAAGCTGCCTGAGAGGCGGTTTGTCAAGGGGCTGGACAATGTTTTGGCACGGGCGTATGAGGGGTGGGAGGCGTGACGCGTGATTGTCGTGAATGTCGTGAATGTCGTGAATGTCGTGAATGTCGTGAATGTCGTGAATGGTAAATCGTAAATTAATGACATCCAGGTCGCTTGTGAGGCAAACCCTGTCTTTTGAATCTCCTCCACGTATCCCGCGCCAGGCGTGGATCCTGCCCTGGGCGGAGATCCACCACCCGCGGGAGGTGGCGCGGATACGGGAGCGCTATCCGGATGACTGCACCCAGGCTCCGGTGATCCTGGCCAGGCCCGCCGCGGCCGTCGGGGGGAAATACAGGGCCGGGCTTTTTATCGATGAGTGGGGATGCCGGTTCAGCAACCGGGAGGAGGGACTGATGGGGATCATCAGCGAGCCGAGGATCAGTGATTGGGCTGACCTTGAATCTTTTACCACACCAGACATCCTGTACGACCTCGACGTGGAAGCCATTAACCACTTCTGTCGCTCGACCGACCGGTTTGTCTATTCCGGGGGCATCATCCGCCCGTTTGAGCGGTTCCAGTTCCTTCGGACGATGGAGCAATCCTTTATGGATTTGGTCATCGAAGAGACCGGCTACCTCGAGCTCCTCAGTCTCATCCACCAACATTATGTCAAGGAGACCGAAGCGTGGGCACAGACCGCCGTTGATGGCATTTTCCTGATGGACGACTGGGGCACCCAGCACGCGATGATGGTATCGCCTGATGTGTTCCGCCGCCACTTCAAGCCAATGTATGCCGAGTATTGCGCCATCGCGCGCCATTATGGCAAATACGTCTTTATGCACTCCGACGGCAACATCCAGGAGATCATACCCGATCTGATCGAGGTGGGCGTTGATGCGCTCAACAGCCAGCTCTTCTGTATGGACCTCGACCGCCTCGAACGGGAGGCTGCCGGACGGATCACCTTTTGGGGCGAGATCGACCGGCAGGAGCTGCTGCCCAACGGCACCCCTGAAGCAATAGACAACGCTATTGATCTTATTTACAATAAACTATACCACCAGGGCGGACTGATCGCCCAATGCGAATTCGGTCCGGCTGCCAACCCCGCCAACGTGGAGCGGGTTTTCGAAGCTTGGTCCAGGAAGGTAGGAAGGCAATGAATTACCATTTACCATTTACCATTTACCATATGAACTTCTTTCGCTTTATTATCTCTTCACTAACCCCAGACTTTAGTCTGG
>JAWOHI010000138.1:0-4827 GCA_046485255.1 Bacteroidales bacterium | reverse complement strand
GGAATGGAGGAAACCGACCTCTACCGGGAGATCAGCCGCCTGCTTGAAAACCGGAGCCTGTACCGGCTCATCGGTGTCGGTCCCGCCATTTGCCGCAACCGGCACCTCTTCACCAGGCCGATCATCTGCTTTCCGTCCACCTCCGACTTCCTAGGAAACTATATCCCTTCGGATTTTTCGCACGAAGCGATCCTCCTGAAGGGAGCCCGGATGTTTGAATTCGAGCGGATCAGCCGGGTGCTGGAAGAGAAGCTCCACGCAACCGTTCTGGAGATCAATATGAACGATGTGCGGCATAACCTTAACCATTTCAGGCGCCAGCTGCAGCCGGGCACCAGCCTGATGGTGATGGTCAAGGCCTTCTCCTACGGCAGCGGCGGGGTCGAAATGGCACGCTTCCTGGCCAATGAACGGGTTGATTACTTGGGAGTTGCCTTTAATGACGAGGGGATCGACCTGCGCCGCGCCGGGATCAAGACACCCATCCTGGTGATGAACCCCGATTTCAGCCAATCCGACCTGATCGTCGATTACAACCTGGAACCGGAGATTTTTTCCTGGAACGGACTACGGGAGTTCACCCGCATCATCCGCAGCCTGGGTATTCCTCCCTACCCGGTGCACATCAAGCTGGATACCGGTATGCACCGGCTCGGATTCCCGGCAAGTGAAACCGGTGAGCTGGCAGCCTACCTGGCCGGTCACCGGGAGGTCACCGTCAGAAGCCTGTTCAGCCACCTGGCCGCCGCGGAGGACCCTGCCCAGGATCCTTTCACGCTAAGCCAGATCGCCGTCTTCCAGGATGGTTGCCACTTGATTGCCGAACAGTTGGGCTATCCGGTCCTTCGTCATATCCTGAACTCCTCAGGCATCGAACGGTTTCCGGATGCCCGGTTTGAAATGGTGCGTCTTGGCATTGGGCTCTATGGATTTCAGAACTCAGACCGCCACGACACCATTCCGATCGCCACCCTGAAAACCTCCATCTCCCAGATCAGGGAGCTGCCCGCCGGAGATTCGGTGGGCTATGGCAGGAGAACCATACTGGAAAAAGCTTCCAGGATTGCCGTCATTCCGGTAGGCTATGCCGACGGGATCGACCGGCGACTGGGAAACGGGATCTACCGGATGTTTGTCAATGGCCGCCCTGCCCCGACCATTGGACATATCTGTATGGATATGACCATTTTGGATATTACGGGCATCGAAGCAACGGAGGGCGATGAGGTCATTGTCTTCGGTCCGCCCAACCCGGTCACCGATCTGGCCCGGTTGCTGGGCACCATCCCTTATGAGGTCATCACCTCGATTCCGCCGAGGGTAAAAAGAGTCTATCTGTTCGATTGATTGCGGCAGCCTACCCGATCTCACTCAGGTGCTCCAGCTTGGCCCTGTTTAAAACCATCACCCGCCGGCCGTCGGTGGCCACGATCTTCTCCTCGCCAAACTGACTCAGGGTGCGGATGGCATTGGATGCGGTCATATTGGATAAGCTGGCCAGGTCGTCCCTCGACAGGTAGGCCTTGATCGTCAACCCGTCATCCTCCAGCCCGTAAGTATTCATTAAAAACAGCAGCGATTCGGCAAGGCGCCCACGGATATGCTTCTGCGTCAGGTTGACCGTCCTCGCATTGGAAATCCCCAGCTCTCCGGCAAGGGTTTTCAGTATCCGCAGTGTCAGTTCCGGCCTGTTCTTCACTGCGTTCAACACCTCATCCCTCGAAAAGAGGCACACCAGGGAGTCTTCAAGGGCTACCGCCGTGGCTTTGTAGTTCTCATCGGCAAAGAATGCGCGGTACCCGATAAACCCCACCGGCCTGGCCAAGCGGATGATCTGTTCCCTCCCGGTGATCCCCTCCTTGAATATCTTGACTTTACCCCTGGCCAGACAAAGAACACCGGCGGGTTTCTCCCCCTCACGGTAGATGATGTCCCCCTTCCTGAAATGCCTTGCAGAATGGGCTTGTGCCAGTTTCTCCTTTTCCGGGTGGGTCAGATCCTGGAAAACCGATCCTGGGGTCTCAAGGCAAGTCCTGCACGCCTGTTCTATATCTGACATAGCCAAAACAGTTTGTAGCAAATGTATAGACCCCATACCGCTTGAGCGAGCGCTTTTTGTTAAAAAATGTTAAGGTCGACCGCTCCTTTGTATTCTCGGAAAATCTTATAACTTTGCCCTGATACAACCATTAAAATTTCGTTCTATGAAAAGATTTACTGTACTTTTTGTTTTAATGGGTTTGGCACTCGTTGCTTTCGGACAGGTTGACCGCCGGGCTGCTGAAGCCCCGGTTTACTCCCAGTCCGTTACCGACCTGGGCCCTGCCCCGGCCACCAAAGGTGGTGGAGAAATGTTCTGGCAGAGCACCTTTGATTGGGAAAACCCTGCCGATCCGCGCGGTTGGTCCTATCCCGAGGGATGGACGGTAGCTGATGGCCAGGATCTGGGCAACGTCTGGATCTGGACCAAAGACACGGTCAGAGGCGCCTACACCACGGTCGCCCCCCCGTCCTACTTCAAGACAAGGGCTGACGGGTTCCTCTCCCTGCCTATGGACTGGTACAACACCCGTGACGGTGTGGTCACCACCGCTCCCTCGGATGCGACCATCACCACCCCGAAAATCGACTGCTCCGATAAATCATCGGTCGTGGTTCGTTTCTCACAGAATTTCCGTCTCTGCTGCTCCGATTACAACCTGAAGATGAGGGTTACCATCGACGGAGGGATCCGTTGGGCTACTTATGACGTACGCTTCAACGTAGGTGGCAACACCTTCACGCCTGAGCGGCACCGCCAGGTTGAGATCAACATCTCCGACATCGCCGCCGGTTCCGCCGACGTGCAGATTCAGTTCTACGCCCACGGACAGTACTACTACTTCTGGATCATTGACGACCTGACCCTGAGCGAAGCTTACAGCTACGACCTGGTTCTCGAAGACACCTGGCTGGAGTGGGATGGTGGTTATGAAACCACGATGGGCCACATCAACTACTGGCCGAAAACCCAGATGGGTATGGCCGGCGCCGTTAGCGGTACTGTTGGACAGTACTTTTTCCGTGGTGCGCTGCTCAACAACGGTATGGAAGATCAGGTCGGCGCCAAAGTGGTGGTCGACGTGATGAAAAACGGTTCCATAATCCACACTGAAGAGTCACCTTCAAAAACCATCTGGGCACTGGAGCGCGACACGCTAAGTCCCGCCAATCCGTATTTAGCTACTGATTATGGGGATTACCGGTTCGTTTACAAGGCCGTTTCAACCCTCGATGAGCAGGTTCCGGCCAATAACCAGATGACGATCCCGTTCACGGTTAACGACACCCTCTTCCATCGCGCCGACTTCACCGCCGAATCATCCGCCAATACCGGTGGCTGGGTCGGTGGTAACAACGCCGGTGATATGGTTGGCGTTGCCTACCTCGTTTATGCACCCACAGAGGTGAAGTCCCTCACCGCATACATTTCCGGCTACACCGCCTCACAAAACCCGCAGTTCCAGTATGTCCTGATGAAGGACATCGACGGGGTTTATGAAGAGTGGCTGACCACCGACGTATATGATTGCGACGAAACCACCTTGCGCTGGGTTACCAAAGAGGTCTTCCAGGATGGTGAGAGCGAGTTCATTCAGCCGGGCGAATATGCCGCCTGCGTCCGTATGTGGGGTGAAGTGGCTGGTGATGCCGACGGCGTCAACGGTATGAGCGTTGGCTGGGATATGACCACCAAAGCAGCCTATACGCTGATGTATCAGGCTGTCGGCGGCAACTGGTATTCCACCGGCAAACTGAACATGATCGGCTTCAACATCAATGAAACCGGCGCTCCGACCGAAGCTCCCGTTACCTTCAACGTCAATATGACCAACCACATCACCAGCGGTGAATTTGTCCCCGCTACTGATTTCGTTGACGTAGCCGGCACCTTCAACGGTTGGGCCGGTTCCGCCCATATGACAGACGTTGACGGCGATGGCATCTACACCATCACCATCGAAGGTGCCCCGGTTGGCCAGGTCATCGAGTTCAAGTACAGGATCAACGGCAACTGGGATACCTCCGAGTTCCCGGCAGGCGGTGCGAACCGCACCTACACCGTTCGCTTCTGGAACGTGCTTAACCACGTGTACAACAATGGCCAGACCACCGGCATCAATTCGGAAAGCCTGGTTGCTTCCTTCAATGTTTACCCGAACCCGACCTCGGGCAATTTCACGGTCAATGTAGTCAACACGACTCCGTCGAACCTCGAAATCACCCTCGTCGACATTCAGGGCCACATTGTTTACCGCAACCTGGTTAAAAATGTCACCGAACATCAGGAGACCATTGACAACCAGTTGGCTAAGGGAATGTACTTCCTTACCATCAACAACGGACAGGAAGTGAAAGTTCAGAAAGTGATCGTTCAGTAAACTGACACGATGCTGATTTAGATCAGCTCACCGAATAATAAAGCCGGGGCATCACCCCGGCTTTATTATTTCCAGACCATTTAAACCAGATTCTCCTCATTAAAGCGCAACTGGCCACCTGAACATTTTGAATTGAAATTATCCGCTCATAAAGGCCATTATTCGCCGGTAAGGCAACAAGCTTGCATCGAGTGCAAAGGTCCCGACTTTCGTCGGGATGACAACTTTACAAATCAACGAGTAGGTCGCGCCAGGTTGGATTGAACTTCGAAATCAATTCTTCTTTCCAGGCACGTCTCCAGTTCTTTAATTGCTTTTCCCTACGAATGGCATCATTAATATCTATATGCCCTTCATAATAAACAAGTTTACTCACGTTGTAAGCCTTCGTGAACCCATTGTTGAG
>JAWOHI010000387.1:0-2937 GCA_046485255.1 Bacteroidales bacterium | reverse complement strand
GAGTGTGGGTGTGGGTGTGGGTGTGAGTGTGGGTGTGGGTGTGGGCTCTTCACTGACCCCGGACTTCAGTCGGGGGGTTAAAAACATAATATGATTGATAATTAGGGATTAACACTACCATTAATATGGCTGACAACAGGAGAAATTTCATTCGCAAAATAGCGGTGGCGGGTGCTGCCGCAGTGGCAGCGCCGACGATGCTGAAGGGTGCCAATCAACCAACGGTCGGGAGCGTCGCTCCGGAGACCGGTCCGTTCAAACTGAAGTATGCCCCATCTATCGGGATGTTCCGCACCCTGGCAGGAAGTGACGACCCGGTCGATCAGATCCGGTTTAGTCATCAACAGGGGTTCCGGGCGGTCTTCGATAATGGGCTGATGGGAAGGCCACTGGCCGACCAGGAGCGGATTGCCAATGAACTGGCCAGGCTGGGAATGGATCTGGGACCTTTCGTCTTGTATGCCGATTTTGGCGTCACCTCCTTCGTGACCCGCGACGCGGACAAACGACAGATGCTAATCGACCTGATGCACAAGGGAGTGGAGACAGCCAAGGCGACCAACGCAAAATGGGCCCTGGTGGTTCCGGGCCGTTATGACGACCGGCTGCATTGGGATTACCAAACCGCCAACGTCATCGACAACCTCCGGTTTTGCGCCGAAATTCTGGAGCCGGCCGGACTGGTGATGGTCTTGGAGCCACTGAACACGCTGAACGACCATCCAGGACTCTTCCTGACCCGCATCCCCCAAGCCTACTCCATCTGCCGCGCCGTGAACAGTCCCGCCGTCAAGATCGTGAATGACCTGTACCACCAGCAGATCACCGAAGGCAACCTGCTCCCGAATATCGAGGCCGCTTACGACGAGATCGCCGCCTTCCACCTGGGCGACAATCCGGGCCGGAAGGAGCCTACCTCCGGGGAGATCAACTACCGGAACATATTCAAACACCTCTATAACAAAGGGTACACCGGAACACTCTGTATGGAGCACGGCAAATCACTCCCGGGCAAAGAGGGCGAAGAACGGGTGATCGCCGCCTATCGGGAGATGGATGCGTTTTAATGTTTTATCGCCTTGATCAGCTCTTCCGCTATCCCGATCTTGTAACCGGATGACATATAAGTGATTTCACCCGACCCGCTCCGGATGATAACTACCGGCAGGTGACCGGTCAGGCTCTTTCCGGAGAGGGATTCCACGGATTCCAACGAAGTCAGGTCGGGAACGGCCAAGACAAACGAGCGCTCCGGGAGCTGCTTCCAGGTCTCGGCCGAAAATCCTGTCGGAATGCGGCTTTCGGGAATCAGGAAGATGAAGGGACACGGCAGCCGGTCCAGCTCCTTTTTCAACAGGGCGAGATCCTGAATGACGTGCTTGGTCGGCTCCTTGTCGGGATCCATCCAGGCGATCACCGCCGGGGCGGAGCTACCCAACTGGCCCCAACTGAAATTCTTGTTATCCAATGATTTAACATTCCATTCGGGATGGATTACCCCAATGACCTCGGCCTGCTTGTCGGATTTGCGCAGGATCAGTTCCACCTCCTTCCTCGTGTTACCTTTCAGCTCGAAAAAGTCGAGCTCGGCCAGCACCCGTCCACCAGGCATCCGGTTTCCCGTAACCAGCAGGTAGTACCCTTCATCCAGGGAAAGGGGTCCGGCCAATGGGTCGGGATACTCGTACCCATAGGCCAGGGTGTGGTACTTGCCTGATTCAAAGCGCGCCAGGGTGTAATGGATCTCATATTGGGGGGTAACCGGATTTCCCGGATGGTTTTTCAGGACCAGAATCCCCTTGGGCTTTTCAATGGTATCAGCTGCCTCGAAATGGGCAATGTTCCACTTGTTGTTGAACCAATACTCGGGAAGCAGGGTACCCGGACTCAGCCGTGCAGGGATTCCGAAGGAGCGGTAGGCGGCTACCGTAAAGATCTTCCTGGAGAGCGGATCGGCCACGCGCAACTGATAAACCCCGACGGGCGTAAGAGGGGTGGCATAGTAATTATCCACCACATTAATCAGAATATTCTGCGTGATCCATTCCAGCAACCGGGCCGGATCCTTGCGGGTGGCGGCAATGAAATCCTCACCAAACGCCCCGGTCAAGGAAGCCCGGTAGGCTACCAGCATCTCATTGGCCACCCTGGGGTTCAGCAGGCAGAGAGTCAGAACCCGGTCCGGCATTGCCTGATCCCGGATGCTGGCCGGGAGGGCCAGGAATGAGTCCAGGTGGTCTTTTAAAATATCGGCTTTCGTATCGCGGAGGTCCTTCTCGGCGATTACCCCGAGCAGATCGAAGGCGGTCGGGCGGCTCCCGATCGGGCACTTTTTCAGGAAAGTCATTATTTCCGCGTAATTGCCCCGGCTTTTGTAAACCACATCCCAGGTCCTGGCCGGATCAAGTTGGTTGTCCGCGGCAAAAAGGTACACGGCCTCCTCCGTGGGGAAACTTTTCTCGTAGGCTCCCCGGATGGAGTCCTCCTGTTGCAGCCGCCGGTTGTTCTCATCCCTGCACTCGTTGGCAATGACGAGAGGCTCCCGCTCAATCGGCGGTTCAAGGTCGTATTCAAGGATTTTCGATTCAAAAGGCCCTGATTCCAGTACAATTCGAAGGGTATCGACACCGCCCACCGAGATTTTCTCAAAACCGAACTGCTGGCCATTATGTGCCCACACGACCAGGTCGCCCAGCCCGGTCAATAAGTTGCAATATCCGTTGGGGTCGGTTCTCTTGGTTGAGATGGGATAAAACTCTGCATAATTATACAGCTGAAACTCGACCGTGGCACCTGCGGCGGGGGACCCTGCGGGTTCGGTTATCCCACTGGGGGCATAAGCGCTAACTTATCTCCCACGTCATTCCGGCGGAAGCCGGAATCCAGTTAAACGAGCTTATGATATAAATCCATCCAGTGTGGGTTCATACCTTCTAT
>JAWOHI010000340.1:0-3535 GCA_046485255.1 Bacteroidales bacterium | reverse complement strand
CCGAAAGGGAAGTCAGTTGCCTGCTGGTTTGGTGGTAATACCCCCTGGGGTAGGCGATCTGCTCACGGAAATCGTACGGACCGGGATGTTTCAGCTGATGAGCCCCGTATAGCATCAGGCTGTGATGGCGGCCAATGCCAGGGAACAGGAGGGTGACGGCGGCCGACGCCAGGTAGCCGGGCTGGCCCTGGCTGGCCAGCTCCCTCTTGTAATGCAGCTCCAGCTGCTGACCCCACTTAGGCCGCAGATTCAGTTCAGCCTTCTTCGTCTGGCCCGTCAAGAGCAGGCCTGACTCTAACGAGTGGCTGTCAACCGGATCGGATGGTATCCCCTCGTCGGCCAGGAGCTCCTGGTGTGCGAAGGTGTACCAGGCTTGAGGAACCACCTTGAAAGCGTAATGGTGGTAAAGAAAGATCAGGGGCACCTGGAGCCCGGCCAGAAAGCGCGATTCGCGGTAGCGCAGGAGCGAATCCCCGCTGTCCCGGAGCAGCCTGATGCCGTGCTCGCCGGAGAAATCAATCACCGGGTAGAAGCCCCGGTAGGACACACCAACGTGAAAGCGTCCATCGCCAATCCGCTCCTCAAACGCATAGCCGGCGGTAATAAAGGTGGTGCTCAACAGGTTCTGCGACATGACCGAGAAGCCCGGCTTGAGTGAGCCGGTCTGCATATTGTAGCTGAGCGGCGCCCAGCTGTGGAAGTTCAACAGGTTACGTCCCTTACTGTAAGGTTCCGGAACATACAGACTGTCAGGGATATTCGCCTCCTCCATCATCCCAGGCTCCTGACCAACATAATCCATCCAGATCTTGGGGGAGTGATCCTCAACCTGCTCCAACGGAACCCAGGCCGAAGGCTCAATTCCTGTCTGCACCAGGGCATAACCGTCGGCCGTGTAATCCGAATAGACCATCCTGCGGCCGTCGCGGGTGAAATCCGGATCGGTCGCCCCATAGGCCGACGAGGTGACCTGGCGGATCGCCCCGGTTGCCTTCTCCAGGGCATAGATATTGTCGATGCCCGAATAATCGGCATTAAAAAACAGATAATCAGGTTGATCCACCGGTCTGGAGATTTCGTTGTACCCATAGGGCAGGAGGGTTTTGACCGTGCCATCATCAACCGTTACCTCGACCAGGCTTTTCCCTTTTTCGCCGGTCACCACGCTGTAAACCGAACGGCCATCCCGGCTCACCGATGGGAAAGTAAAAAGGGCTCCGTCCGGGGTCTGAAACCTCCGGATCACGCGGCCGTTTTTCGAGTCGATGATAGTCAACCAGTTATCACCGGCATAATCCACCTCCGCCACGGCCAGCCGGGTGCCGTCGGGGAAGAAGTCGGGAGAGAAATAGCGGGTTTTGCGGGTCAGCAGCCGGGTTTTTCCCTCCTTCAGGTCGTGTACCTTGATGACCGACCAGCTGCGGTGCTTCCAGCGCGGGTCGACCGTCATTCCTGCCCAGGCGATCCGGTCGCCGCAGACGCTCAGGTTGTCCATCGTAAAGGATCCCGGGCTGTTTTGTCGTGAAACCAGCGCTCGGCCTGTGGAGACCCGCGGGAAGATCAGCTCGGAGGTAAAATAGCCGGGGGTGGAAATGACCCGCTCGCGGCCCGATGGGTCGATGGAGATGATCCTTGAATAGTGGTCGCGGCCCGATTTTTCGGCAAGGATCAGGGAATCATTGATATAGCGACCGAGGCGGTAATGGACATAGCGGCCTTCGGTGGGCTTGGATAACCGGGTCATTGGGGTAAGGGTGGTCTTGGCTGCCTGATCTTCCCACTTCAGCCTCAATGAATCATAGACGGCCCGATAGAACGGATCCCTGAACAGGCCCGAGTACTCCCGGAAAGTCAGGGATATGGGGGCCAGGGTCCAGGGCTTCCGGGTGATGTTATCAAGGACTTTCGTCACAAAACCAGGACCGTAGAGCTTACGGGCATAGGAAACCAGGTTGTAGCCCAGGTAGTATTCATCGGGCACGTAATCCCGGTAGGAGCCTAAAAAAGCCTTGCTGAAGGAGAAAACGCCCTTTTCCATTACCTGCGCCCTGCTTTTCATCTCAAAGGAGGGGAGGCGGCCCCGGCCGCTGTGGCTCATTGCCGTCTCGAGGCAGATGGCATCGCCCTCCATCAACCACAAGGGAAAGAAAAGGGCGAGCATAATGGTCGATGAGTGGTGGCCCGACAGCAGGAAGAGCGGCCGGGTAATGCCGCGTTCCAGGCCATAATATTGGACCATGTGCCGGTATTCGTGGATGGCCAGCTGCTGCATCCAGTCGTGTGCATAGGTATTCTGGGCCGGACAGGTGTTGAATTCAGCCCTGAAGGGGGTCAGAAGGGCAAACGCATTGGGAACCACCGTCTGGTTGTGCAGGAGGATGTCGGTCACCCGTGGCGTGACCCCCAGGGAATTGGGTACCGTGGTCCGGGCGTACTCCAGGCTGTTGGCCAGGCGAATGGCGTTGCGGTCAAAGCCCTCCTGGTACACGACATTGAAATGGCTGGTCCGGATGACGCGCCAACGGACTGAGGCCGGATCTTGCCCGGTATCGTAATATTGCCCAAAAACGCTTGAACAAAAGACGACTAATAAACCGGTCAGCCATACCTTTCCCATACGGTAAAATTAGGAAAAAATTGGGCTTCAGATCCGGGGCTCCTGTCCCTTGAGAACGCGCTTGATATTGCTCTGGTGATTGACCACGATCAGATAGCAGGCGGCAATGGCCGCGCCGATATAAGGGGCGGGCTCGTGGGCCAGGATGATCACCACCAGCAGGACGATGGATAGGATGATCGAACTGACCGATGCGATCCGTACCGTGTATTTGGTTATGAAATAGCTGACGGCGGCGAGGACGACTGAAACTGGGGAGATGATCAGGAAAGCGCCCACGGTGGTATTCACCCCTTTGCCACCCCTGAAGCCGAGAAAGGGCGTGTAGTTATGGCCCAGAACGGCGGCGATGCCGGTCATCGAGATCATCAGCTCCTTGCTGATCGGTGGATTGCTCTGTAAAGTAAGGACCCAGAGCGCCAAGCCGGTGGGCAGGGCACCCTTCAGGATATCCAGGATCTGTACCAGTGCTGCCGTCTTTTTGCCGGCAACCCGCCTCACGTTCGTCGAGCCGATGTTGCCGCTTCCAATCCGGCGAATGTCAATCCCCTTTTTCCTCATCACGATCAGGAAGCCTGTCGGGATCGCTCCGCAGAGAAAAGCAAAAAGGACGAAGCCTGCAATTTTAATTATCTGACTGAATTCCAAGGGTTAAGTCTAAAAGACGAGGCAAATATAATACTTAATTTCATATTTGACTCCCAGGGGGGTATCAAGAATCCCCAATGATTACCTTCTGTTGATTTTAACATCGATGGTATTCCCCTGTCCGCCCATCTTGTTGAGCCGATACTTGAAGGACAGCATGACAAAGCGGCCAAGCATATTGGTCTGGCGCTCCATCAGGTAGTTCATCTCGCTCACCCGGCTGATTCCCGTGTTGCGGTTCAGCAAATCGACCGCCTGCAGGGTCAGTAC
>JAWOHI010000237.1:0-3259 GCA_046485255.1 Bacteroidales bacterium | reverse complement strand
GGCCACTCTTCGGGGCAATCGCCGCCCGAGCGGGATCCCGGTCAGGATAATGGACTTTCCGTACCCCTACATCCACGAAAACCCTTTCCCGGTGAACCAGCCTGCCATCCGGTCGGCCGTCGACCAGGCCTTCCGCGACGTGTTTAATCAGGCTTCTCTTTTCCTGAGTGCCTAAATAGGGTTTGATTATCTTTGACGCGGACCAATCGTCAAACCTCATCGTGAATCCCATACTCGTTCTCGCGCTGGTGGTGATCACCTCCTTTCTGACTCCTTTTCTAGGCTCCTCAGTCAACATTGCCCTGCCTGCCATCGCCAGTGAACTGCATATGAGCGCGGTAGGCCTGAGTTGGGTCTCGATGTCCTTTTTGCTGTCATCGGCGGTATTCCTGGTGCCACTGGGCAGGCTGGCCGACCTGGTCGGGCGGGTGAGGATTTTCATTTACGGGACGATCATCGTGGCGCTCTCCTCCTTCCTCTGTGCCTGGTCGCAGTCGGAGGAAATGTTGATTGCCTCCCGGGTGGTGCAGGGGATCGGGAGCGCGATGATGTTCGGTACCAATATGGCCATTGTCACCTCCGTCTTTCCGCCCGAGCGGAGGGGGTGGGCGATTGGCATCACGGTGACTTCGGTCTATCTGGGCCTTTCGGCGGCGCCTGTCGTGGGGGGATTAATGACGGAGATGCTTGGGTGGCGCAGCATTTTCTACCTGACCGGGCCGTTGGGGCTGGGCGTGGCGGTGGCGGGGCTGCTTGTGCTCCGGCCCGGTAGTCAGGAGGGTTCGGGGCAATCATTCGACTTCAAAGGGTCGCTGGTATATGTCCTGTCGATGTCGGGGCTGATGTTCGGTCTATCCAAACTGCCTCAGCCATTCGCCATCGCGTTGGTCGGGGCTGGGATCGGCGGGCTGCTGCTTTTTGGATGGCTTGAGCTGCGAACGCAGGCTCCGGTGTTCAACGTCAGGCTATTCCTTGGAAACCGGGTCTTTGCCCTCTCCAACCTGGCTGCCCTGATCAATTATGCCACCACCTTTGCGGTTACCTTCATTCTCAGTCTTTATCTTCAGTATATCAAAGGTTTGACGCCAAAGGAGGCCGGGCTTCTGCTGGTGGCCCAGCCGGTGATGATGGCGCTGGTCGCCTCTTTCTCAGGGCGCTGGTCGGACCGTTTCCCGCCCCGGCTCCTGGCTTCGGGAGGGATGGCGGTGATTGCCGTTGGACTGGTGATGCTGCTCTGGCTCCACGCCGGCACGGGCAGCGGCTATCTTCTGACAGCTCTCCTGGTGCTGGGTGTGGGATTCGGGCTCTTCTCCTCGCCGAACACCAATTCGGTGATGAGCTCGGTGGAGCGCAAAGACCTGGGGATCGCTTCGGCCACCGTGGCCACGATGAGGCTGACCGGCCAGATGGTGAGCATGGCCATCGCCACGCTGGTGATTCAACTGTTTATGGGCAATGCCCGGATCACCCCCGAAACCGAGAGTGCCTTCCTCAAGACCATTCCAGTGACCTTCACTATTTTTCTGATCCTCATTGGTTTGGGGATCTGGGCGTCGCTTGCCCGGGAGCGCCAGGCAACTAACTGATCGCCGCGCTGACCAGGAAGGTGGCCGCAAAGGCAATAATGGCGTACAGTTCGGGGAACACAGCCAGAATCATCGTATTGCCAAACACGTTGTGCCCCGCACCGATGGCTGCAATCCCATTGGCACAAACCTGCCCCTGACGGATCCCGGAGATGAGCGCCACGAATCCAAGCGCCAGGCCGATACCAAACACGGCAGCTGCCTGGGTCCAGGTGATCTCGGGGATCAACACGCCCTGCAGGATAAAGTATCCCATAAATCCATAAAGCCCCTGGGTTCCAGGTAGAGCACTTAATATCAAGTAGTTGCCAAATGCGTCGGGATTCTTTTTCATCGCTCCGATGGAGGCATTTCCGCCAATGGACACTCCGTAAGCACTTCCGATGCCCGCCAGTCCAACCATAAATCCGACACCAAGGTAAGCCAGTATAATCGGTTCCATAATCCTATTTATTTAATTTGACATTTTTCTGAAAGGTTGATATTTCCGGCCACCACCCGTGAAACCGGCATTTTTGTAGAACTCGACAAAAGTGAGACGCATCGGGTGGACAAAAGCGCCAAGTCCCGACATAAAGATATTTATTGAGTGGCCAATGACCAGGATGATGATCATAATCAGGACGCTGACGACGGGGATATCACCGCTCATCGACACCGCCAGGCTGTTGAAGACGAACCCGAGGATGGCACTGGCGATACCCAGGGCGAAGAGCCGGATGTAACTGAGCAGGTCGCCCAGGATGCCGGTGATCATATTGTATGTGTTCCAGATACCGGCACCCAGGTTGATATAGATCTTGCGGTTCAGGTTGTTGAACAGGAGGATCATCGAGCCACTGACCACCAGGAGGGCTTTCTGGGCCACCGAGATGACGGTCTGGTTCACACCGGTGATCTTCCCGACCAGGAAGAGGCTGATCATCCCGACGAGCAGCAGGATCCATCCCATCGTACCCACCGCTACCTTCCAGCCAAACTGGGTGATCTCATTGATTGCTTTCAGGATCATCCCGAAAATAATCTGGACTCCGCCGATGATCAGGGAAAGGTAGAAGAGATAATTGTTGATGTTGGTGTTATTGGACTCGAAATGATCCTGCAGCGAGCGGTAAAGGGGCAGGTTGGTCCCGTAGAGGTTGATTCCGAAGAAGGTCCCTCCGATTAGCCCGAACAGGATGGTGGCCGTCCCGAGGTAGGCCACCAGGTTCATAATCGGTTTGAACTTCTTCGGTACCTTCGACTTGAACAGGATGGCCCCCAGGAGCATCATCAGGCCGTAACCCACGTCGCCCAGGCAGAAGCCGAAGAAGAGGGCATAGAACGGGGCAAAGAAGGGCGTCAGGTCCAGCTCCCCATATTTGGGAAGGGAGTAAATATCTCCGATGAGCTCGAAATCCTTGCTGAACCGTTTGTTCCTGAGCAGGACGGGTACTGTTTCACCTGGAGCGGGCCGTGATTTGACGTAGACTGCTTCGGAGTGCTCCAGCATCTGTTCCAGCTTTTCTTTCAGGTGGTCGGGGCTCCAGACCTCAACGATCCGCAGGTGGTTTTCGGCTTCGTTTAGTGTATGATGAACGGCCTTGGAGTATTCTATATTGTCAATCAGTACATTACGGTATTTTTCGAGAGCAGGGATTCCACTTCCGGCGATCTCAATTAGCCGGGCACCC
>JAWOHI010000190.1:0-6346 GCA_046485255.1 Bacteroidales bacterium | reverse complement strand
TCACACCCACACCCACACCCACACTCTCCTTGCCCTTTTATCCTTAGCCCCTATGCCTTTATCCTATATACGCCTCACCCGGCACCGGCACCTCTTTCGGCACGTCCACCGGCCCCATCACGAACACTTTCGGGCCGAGCATCAGGTCGGAGTTCATCACCTCTTCCCAGGTCACCTCTTTGCCGGTAAAGGCGGATATCCGTCCCATAATCCCGGCCATAGTCGAAGCCGCGCAGTTGTAAGCCTCATTGATCGGCTTGCCGGTCCGGATAGCTGTGACCAGATCGATATGTTCCTGGTTGTAAGGCCCCACCGGGAGGCTCTTGTTGCCTTGGGCATCGGTAACGTATGGATAGGAATACAGCTCATTCCCGTTCAGGTCGAGCAGTCTGGCATTGTTCCAGTTCAGGTTGGCGCTCCCGGCGGCTCCCTGGATCCGTTCGAAGACGCCTCCGCCGCAGCCGTTGATCTGGCGGCACATTGAGTGCAGGTGGCGTCCGTCGTCGAACACAAAATCAACGCTGAAGCTGTCATACTGGTCGCCTGTCACCCGACGCTGGCGGGATCCGAATCCCAGGGCCCTTTCCGGGTTTTTCCCGAAGAACCAGAGCCCTACGTCGATGTTGTGGACGTGCTGTTCCACGATATGGTCGCCCGAGAGCCAGGTCCAGTTGACCCAGTTGCGGAGCATCGCCTCCATCTCGCTCCATTCGGCCTTGGGGTTCACGTGCCACAGCTTGGACTGGTTCCAGTAGACATTGCCACCGACCACCTCGCCAATGGTTCCCCCGGCCACTTTCTTGTAGATCTCGATGTAATCCCGCTGGTGACGGCGCTGTGTTCCCGTAATGACGGAGAGCTCCATTGCATCAGCTTTCCTTGAGGTGGCCATTATCGACCGGGCTCCTGCCGGGTCGACTGCAACCGGTTTTTCCATAAAAACGTGCTTCCGGGCTTGCACCGCAGCTTCAAACTGCATCGGCCTGAAGAATGGCGGCGTGGCCAGGATCACTACGTCAATGTTTGTCTGCAGCAGCTTTTCATATGCATCGAATCCCAGGAACACGTTCTCGTCCGGGATCTCAATGTTCCGCTGCTCCTTGAGGTCGGCGCGGCACTTGTCGATCTTGTCCTGCAGTACATCGGCAATGGCGGTGATCTTGAGGTTCGGGCCGGCATCGAGGAAGTTCATCGCCGCACCGGTACCCCTGCCACCACAACCGACCAGCCCGGCTTTCAGCTCCGGCCCGTCGGGCGCCTTGTCAAGAGCGTGGCTCAACAGGTATTCAACATCCTTTCCCTTGCCCTTGGGGGCACAGGAGGTGATCAGGGCCGGTCCGCCAATGGCGCCGACAGCACCAACGGCGGCAGCGCGGCCGAGGAAATTCCTTCTCGAAAGCTGTGATTTTGTCATGGTAAGTTATGTTTGTTTTACGGTTATGTTTTTAGTTGTCCGTTGTCAGCCTCATTACCTGATACCTGACACCTGATACCTGACACCTGATACCTAATACCTGACACCTGATACCTGACACCTAATTCTTCCCTGTCTTTTCATCAAATTCACATACGACCCTGAACCCGACATAGAAACAGTCGGAGTACCACCAGATGCTTTTTGGCGACTGGGGGTCGGTCCGCAGCCAGGTTTCCGTCTGGGTAGGTTCACGGTAAGAGACCGTCACCTGGGCAGCGTCGCTCTTGTAGCTTCCTCCCCGGATCACCCGTTCGGTGCCCGATGCAGGTCCTCTCGGATCGACGACTACCCCGTTCCCGCCCTGGGAATAGGCATCTGTCGCATACCAGTCGGAGCAGAACTCAGCCACGTTCCCAAGGATGTTTTTCAGCCCGTATGGGTTTGGCAGGACAAATGAGGGCTCCTGGGTCCTGGAATGGCTGTTTTCCTGATAGACGACGTAACTATTAATGACCGTTGTATCGCGGCTCGAAGAGAACAGCTTTTTCTTCATATATTTTTTTACATCCCCGTCAAAGAAATAGGGCCCCTCCGTTCCTCCGCGGGCAGCGTACTCCCATTCAGCTTCGGTTGGCAAGCGGTAGGTCTTACCGGTCTTGAGAGACAGCCACTTGCAGTAAGTCTCGGCGGCGTGATAGCTCATTGATATGGCCGGCCGTTTACCTTTCCCCCAGTTCTGGTCGGGCTGGCCATAGGGTGGGGTGGCCCCGATGATCGCGTCCACATCCTGGACATCAGCCTGAGAGGCCGACTGGGCGGATTTGCCCTGGCGGGAGGTCTGTGCGAAGAAGGCCAGGTATTCATTCCAGGTGACCTCCACTTCAGCCATAAAGAAAGGACTCACCTTCACCTCCCTCACCGGCCCTTCATTATCCTGCCGGAACTTCTCCTCGCCGGGACTGCCCATTTTAAAGGTCCCGCCCGGGATGGGCATCATTTTAAATGACACGGCAGAGCCCGGGATCTGCTCGGTAAATGGCACAAAATCAGTTACCTTGGCTGGCTCGGTAAAGAGTTCGCCTGCTTCCTCCACCTGGCCGAAACCGGTGTTGGCCGTATGAATGTAATTTGGATCGTAATGCCCGGCATTGAGGTGGCAGTTGATGCAGCGGATGTCAATCCCCTTTTCAACCTGCTGTTCGTAATAGAGGTGGGCGTTCATTCCTTCCTTGGTCAGTTTTGCCGGAAACAGGTTCGGGTGGCACTTCAGGCAGGACGCCTCGTACACGTGGGTTACGGCGTGTTCAAGCCTGGATTTGGCATCCCAATCGAACGAGGCGGAATCCTTGAAAAGATAGCTCCAGACATCCCGGAAGCCCGTTCTAGCCTTTTCAGGCAGGTATCCGTGGCCCTTTGGAGGCAGGTGGCAATCGACGCAATTGGTCCTGAAACCGCTCCTGGTTTCATAATGGAGCGATTTCTTCCAGGACGTTTCGGCCTGAGGATGAATGTGACACGAGTTACAGAACTGATTGGTGGAGGTGGCTTCCATGGCAACGCCGCCACCCAGGATTAACCCGACCCCAATCACAAGGCCGGGAAGAAAGAAGAGTAAAAAACGTTTCACGTTCCAGTCAAAATTCAAAAACGTGGCAATATACGAAACGGATGGCAAAGGACAGAACCATTTCCTGAGTATTTGGGCTTAAATAGTTGTTTAAAACCATTGCCTATCTTAGCATGGCAAACCAATCCTGTTTAATTATGAGACCTCAGCTTATAGCCTGCCTGATCGTACTTTTTATTCAAATTCCAGGACCTTCACAGGGTCAGAAAGTTCCTGAATACATCCCGAAGCCCGTCTCTGTCGCTGAGGTGGAAAACGTTCTCCTGAGCCTCACCGGACCTTGGAATTTCTCTGCCGATCCCGGTACTGCCTTCTGGCGATCACCTGATCCAGCTCGAATTAATTGGAAACGGGTGCAGGTCCCAGGTGAATGGACCATGCAGGGGTTTATGGTGGTGCCGGGAACCAGGGCAGCCTATTGGAAGGAGGTGGCCATACCGACAGATTGGAAAGGACGGAGGGTAATCCTGAAGGCGGATGGATTTTACAGTGATGCAATAGTTTTTCTGAACGGGCGGGTTGCTGGTACCCACGAAGGAGGTTTTACCCCGGCAGAATTTGACCTGTCGCACCTGATACGACCAGGTAAAAAAAATGACCTGGTGATTGGACTGGTCAGTGAATCACTGGCAGACACGCTGGCTTCTGCCACCCAATATGCCGCACACCAGCTGGGCGGCATAACCAGGAAGCTCGAGATGTTCGTATTGCCCGAATGTCATTTTTCCAGGTTTAACCTGTACACTGACCTGGATGACCGGTATCACGATGCTTTCCTCAATATGGAGATCGGTATCCGGAACCACCTTCAAACGGTTTTGGAGAATCTGGCCGTGGATATCAGGGTTTACCAGGTCGGTAATGACAGGGATCCAGTGGCCGGCAATCAGGTACCCATTGAATCCATTGATGGTGGAGGTGATATCCTCAAGGAATTGAGCGTGAGGGTGTTCAATCCTGACAAATGGGACCCCGAGCACCCACACCTTTACCGGGTGGTAATGTCTCTGAAGCTCGGCAACCAGCTACTGGAAACAATCGAGCAGAAATTTGGGTTTAGAGAGATCGTCGTGGCCGGGAATCAGGTTTTTGTCAATGGCAGGCCTGTTAAGCTCAGAGGCGTTTGCCGGCACGAAGTCCATCCGCTCAAGGGGCGCAGCCTGGGGATGGAGGAGTGGGCAGCGGATGCACGGCTTTTCAAGGAAGCCAACGTCAATTATGTCCGCACCTCCCACTATCCGCCGGGAGAGGAATTCATCGATCTTTGCGACTCGATCGGATTGTTCGTTGAGCTGGAAGCCCCGGTTTGCTGGGTTGGCCACGGAGCCAATAATCACTGGCAAACATCCAATCCACACGACAATAAGCTTTATCACCTTATCCGCCAGCAGGTTCTTGAATCGGTGGCTCATTACCGCAACCATCCTTCGATCCTGATCTGGTCTATGGCCAATGAATCGGCTTGGGGACCGATCTGGGATACCATTTTGAAAGAGGTCAACAGCATCGATCCAACCCGCCCCGTTTCATTCCACGACCAGTCATACGGAGGATACAACAACTTTGGCAGCAAAGCGGTCCAGATAGCCAACTTCCATTACCCTGGGCCGGCCGGGCCAGAAAGGGCCAGGAAAAATCAGCGGCCGATGCTGTTTGGCGAATATTGCCACCTGAACTGTTACAACCGCCAGGAACTTTCGGCGGATCCGGGCATCAGGGACTCCTGGGGCCGGGGGTTGGAATCAATGTGGGAAAATATGTTCCACAGCGCCGGAATCCTGGGTGGAGCGATATGGTCGGGGGTGGATGATGTTTTCTACCTGAATTCAGGTAATGCCGTTGGATATGGCGAATGGGGGCCTATCGACGGATGGAGGAGGCAGAAGCCCGAATATTGGCATCTCAAGAAATCCTACTCTCCGGTCAGGATCTTCATCCCCTTCCTGGATGTTCCAAGGGCCGGACAACCCATCAGAATACCGGTTGAGAACCGACACCAATTTACTAATCTGTCCGAAATGGATTTTGTGTGGAAGCTTGGGGCTGCAAAAGGCCGGGTAACCGTAGAAGCGGAGCCCGGGCAGACCGGTTTGCTGGTACTGAACCCCCAATACCCAGTTCATCAGGATGATGAACTGGAGATTGAAGTCTGGTCCCCGCAAAAATATATGGTTGACAAGTACCGGATCGGTTTTAATCCGTTGGCGGATCATCCGGTAAGACCCACCAGCCGGACAAAACCGGAGCTGGTGATCCAAGGTGACCGGGTGATGGTCAGCGCAGCTGGATTTGAATATGGGTTGGATGCCCGAACTGGTCGGATTTTGGCCTGGGGGCAGCCTGGTGCGCCGGTTTTAACGGGTGGACCAGACCTTCAGATGCTGCCGCTGACCTCAGGCCCTTGCGTGACCGATTACCAACTGGATATTGAACCGCTCAACACCATTTGTAGCGGGTGGGATGGCAGGGTGACCGGCACCGGCAAGGATGTCGATAATGTATGGGTGCTGGTGGAGGGGACCTATGAAGAGGCTGGTCTTGTGCTGAAATATGTCTTTGATACCCTCGGACAGGTTGTCATTGATTACGAGATCACCTCCAAAATGGATGTCAATCCGCGCCAGGTTGGCCTTGTGTTTGAGGTGCCGGTTACTTTCGACCAGCTCACCTGGGAACGCCAGGCCCAATGGCCGGTTTATCCGGAAAATCACATCGGCCGCCCCAAAGGTATGGCCAGGCCGTTTCCTCCCGGAGATACCGGGAGGTTCCGTTTTGGAGTCAAACCCGACTGGCACTGGTCATTGGATACCGGGCCACAAGGCTCCAATGACTTCAGGGCGACGCGTGAAAATATCTATTTTGCAGCCTTGAGCAACCCGGATAACCACGGACTTGTGGTCACTTCAAAAGCAACTGATGCGGTGAGATGCTGGGTTGAGGGGGACAAGATCCAAGTTCTGGTTGCCGGTTTCCATACGGGCGGTGGAGATATCTTCTTTGCGCCGCACCACGAGAAAGAGCGCAGGCCACTGAAGAGAGGAGATAAATTCAACGGCCGGATAACTTTAATGATTGATTGACCAGCAGAAGTTGACACAAAAATATGTATTTTCAACCGCCTAAAATCTTGTGACCTGTATGCCAAACGGTGAGAACGGATCGATTTTTTACCGCGTCCTCAGGTTTTACGTGGATGGTTTCAGGAATATGTCCAAATGGGGCAGGAACCTCTGGATCATCATCCTGATAAAACTATTTATCCTCTTTGTGATCATCCGGCTCCTCTTTATGCCCGATTTCCT
>JAWOHI010000092.1:0-8022 GCA_046485255.1 Bacteroidales bacterium | reverse complement strand
GGTATTCGATATGACTGATTCCCAATATGATACTGAGAGATACCAGGCTGCCGGCCAGTACACCCGCCACGAACCCCCCCAAGACAACCTTCAGTTCCCGGCCGTTCAGCGGATCGATGGTGCCCAGGATCAGCGGGAGCCCCAGCAGGGGCAGTTTGATCTTGAGGTCGTGCAGCCCGTAGGAGAGGTCGGCCGACCAGGCCAGTCCGGCCAGGTGGACCAGGTAGAGGATCATAAAAACCGCGATGGCGGGCCGGCGGCGAAAGCGTTTCCACTTGACGGCGAACTTCCCCTCGGCCAGCCAGACGATCCCCAGGAAGAGCTGGGAGGCGCTGGGGACGTATTTCGACAGGGGCAGGCTCACCAGCAACACCAACAGGGAGAGCAGGTACAGCTTCCTGAAGATCTGTTCTTTAGTTAGGTTGTCCGTCATCATTGCCCGGTAGTTGGTAACGCAAATGTAGGTTTTCCACAGGTATCATTTGATAACTAGTCGGTCAGGCGTGCTCAATCACCCTGGAATTGAGGTTACTTTGTTGTAAGAAACGATGAATTCAGTTGGGATATTGGCTGCGGACCAAAAATGGTCGGCGATGCTTTCGGGCGACCTGGAGGCGATGGGTTGCCGTTTGAGCGGGCTGGTCAATCCGATGGTTTCGGATCAGCGGGATACCGACCGCCTGATCGAGGAGTCGGACCTGGTTTGGATTCCCGAGAACCTCGACGGCGGTTTCGCCGAGATCAGCCGGGTGATCCGCAAGTCGCGCCACGTGTCGCTCGGCTTTCCCGTTTCCGACTTCATCGACGAGGCCCAGTGCCTGCTCGATCTGGCCAGGGAGGCACGGGTTCATATTCAGGCCGGCCATTTCGAACGGCATTTAACGGTTTACCGGAGCATCCTGCCCCATCTTGACCATCCGCAGCACATCCAGATACACCACCAGCTCGAGCCGGGAGCGCCGGCCGACCTGGAGCGCCGGATCATCCTTTCGGTCTTCTCGGATCTCGACCTGGTCATCGGCCTCACAGGGAGCACGGTGAAGAAGGTCAGGCCCCACGCCACCTGGTACGGCGGGAGCATCCTCAGTCAGGTCGATGCCCGGATCGAGTTTTACAATGGCCTGGTTATCAACCTGATTGTCAAGGTGGATGAGCAGCCCCCGATGAGGCTTTTCAGCATCCGGCAGCACAATGGATTGATCACGATGGATTTACAGCATAACAACAGCCGGTTCAGGCAGTCTATTCGTCTGGGCGACCGGTGGCTGTGTGAGGAGTTGGCGCTCTGGCCGCCCGATTCACCGGACGGGGTGGCGGAGGAGGCGGTCCCCGAAAGGATAGCGGCGAGCCAGTGCCTCAGCTTCATCCGTTCGCTCCGCCAGGGGCGGGATGTCTTTTCGGGGCTGGAGGAGAGCTTCCTGGCTCTCCGGGTCACCCGCCAGATCGAAAAGGCGATCCGTTGTTGAAAAAATCTTTTCAACTGCCGGTCAGGGTTTAACGGGGCGGGTTTTCAACAAATTAATAGTTGATAAACTTGGCGGGATAAAATATTTGTGTATTTTTGCACTCCCGTTCGTCCGGGGTTTGCCCGGAAAACGGGTCGTGTGTTGAACTATTTTAAAG
The DNA here is from genome assembly GCA_046485255.1 of Bacteroidales bacterium. Taxonomy (GTDB): domain Bacteria; phylum Bacteroidota; class Bacteroidia; order Bacteroidales; family UBA12481; genus UBA12481. The sequence continues at coordinate 6,399 of JAWOHI010000092.1, read as the reverse complement.
TACGCATTACAGTGAATACGTTAAGTTACAAGACCATATCTGCCAATAAGGAGACGGTCGTAAAAGACTGGCTGGTCATTGACGCCACCAACAAGGTATTGGGTCGCCTCTCTTCGGAAGTGGCCAAGATCCTCCGCGGCAAGCATAAAGCCAGTTTCACCCCGCACGTGGATTGCGGGGATCACGTGATTGTCATCAATGCGGAGAAGGTAAGACTGACCGGCAGCAAGATGACGGACCGCGTTCATTTTTCGCACACCGGATACCCCGGTGGGCAGCGCCTCACCACGCCGGCCGAGATGCTGGCGAAGTTTCCGGAGAGGCTGGTTGAGCACGCCGTAAAGGGGATGCTGCCGAAGAACCGCCTGGGCCGCCAGCTGTTCAAGAACCTCCACGTCTATGTCGGGAGCGATCATCCGCACGAAGCACAGAAACCAAAAGAACTCGAACTTAATAGTCTCAAATAAGATCCATGGAACTGATCAACGCCATTGGCCGGAGAAAGGCTGCAGTAGCCCGCATCTTCGTCAACGAAGGAAAAGGACAGATTACGGTCAACAAGAAGGAATTATCCGAATATTTCCCGCTATTCCAGCTTCAGCACATTGTCAAGCAGCCGCTCGCCGTTCTTGAGTTAGAGGGCAAGTATGACATCCGCGCCAACCTGGACGGCGGCGGCGTCAGGGGCCAGGCCGAAGCAATGAGGCTCGCCATCGCCCGTGCGCTGGTACAGATCGATCCCGAATGCAAGAAGGTGCTTCGCGCCAACGGTTTCCTCACGCGTGACCCGAGAGTGGTTGAGCGGAAGAAGCCTGGCCAACCGGGTGCCCGCCGACGCTTCCAGTTCTCGAAACGTTAACGATCGATCGATAGAGAGTTTAGTTTAGTATCTAAACCTGAAGGACTTCCGGATTTCGGAACTACCGGCAGGTTGCCAAATCAGAAGGTAAACTAAGATTATAAAAATGCCCAGAACAACTTTTCAGGAATTATTGGATGCCGGCGTACACTTCGGCCATCTGAAACGTAAATGGAATCCCAATATGGCTCCCTATATCTTTATGGAGAAGAACGGGATCCATATCATCGACCTGCACAAGACCGCCGTCAAGATTGACGAGGCGGCCGAAGCAATGAAGCGGATCTCCCGGTCGGGCCGCAAAGTCCTCTTCGTGGCCACGAAAAAACAGGCCAAGGAGATCGTGGCCGAACGCGTTCAGCAAACCGGTATGCCCTACGTCACCGAACGGTGGTCGGGCGGTATGCTGACCAACTTCCCCACCGTCAGGAAAGCCGTCAAGAAAATGAACTCCATCGACAAGATGTCGACCGACGGCACCTTCGACCATATGTCGAAGCGTGAGCGCCTGCAGGTGTCCCGCCAAAGGGCCAAGCTGGAAAAGCTCCTCGGCAGCATCAAGGACCTGACCCGCCTGCCGGCAGCCCTGTTCGTGGTGGATGTCTGCAAAGAGCACATCGCCGTGAACGAAGCCCGCAAACTCAACATCCCGGTCTTCGGAATGGTGGACACCAATTCGGATCCCGAGCTGGTGGATTTCGTCATCCCGGCCAATGATGATGCCTCCAAGTCCATACAACTGATCACCGACATCATTTGCAAGGCCATCGAAGAGGGCCTCAATGAGCGGAAATTGGAAAAGGACAAGGAGCCCGTCGTTAAGCAGAAAGCCGAAGAGGAGGGCGAAGAGGGAACCTCACGCAGACGCGAAAGAAAGCCGATCCGCAGACGCGAAGTAACCGCCGAAGCAGCGGCAACGGAAGTAACAGATTCAGAATAAACGAAAAAATCAACGAAATGGCTGAAATAAAAGCGGCTGACGTAGCCAAACTGCGCCAAATGACCGGCGCCGGAATGATGGACTGTAAACAGGCCCTGACCGAATCCAACGGCGACTTCGAACAGGCTATCGATATCCTCCGGAAAAAAGGACAGAAAATTGCCAGCAAGCGTGCCGACCGTGAAGCCACGGAAGGTGTCGTCATTTCCAGGGTGAATGAAGATCATACGTTCGGCGTGCTCCTGGTTCTCAACTGCGAAACCGATTTCGTGGCCAAGAACGAGGATTTCATCCGTAAAGCCCACCTGTTTGCCGATGCGGCCATCGCCCACAAGGCCACCGCGCTGGACCAGGTGAAGGGCCTCACGGTTGAAGGTCACACCATCGAAAGTGAAGTAACCAACCTGACCGGCGTCATCGGCGAGAAGATCGACCTGTCGGTCTACCAGTGCCTGGAAGCCCCGATGGTGGTCTCCTATATCCACCCGGGCAACCGGCTTGCCACCATCGTGAGCTTCAACAAGAGCACCGAAGAACAGGTGGCTAAGAGCATCTCGATGCAGGTGGCTGCAATGGCACCCGTTGCCGTGGATAAAGACCGGGTTCCGCAGGAGATCATCGATAAGGAACTGGAGATCGGTCGCGCCCAGGCCAAGGAGGAGGGGAAACCCGAAGCCATCCTGGACAAGATCGCCCTCGGCAAACTGAGCAAGTTCTTCAAGGAGAGCACCCTGCTTAGCCAGGACTACATCAGCGACCACAAGATCACCGTGGCCGACTTTATGGCTCAGCACGATAAGGAACTGAAAGTTATTGATTTTGTAAGGTTTACCCTTAACCAATAAAACTCCCGCCAACCCTGGCAAAAGACTAATCCCGGTAACCACCGGGATTTTTTTTATCTTTCGGATCAGTAATTCCTGAAAAATGGCAGCTTACCAACGCATCCTGCTCAAACTGTCGGGCGAATCCCTCGCCGGTCCCTCCTCCCACGGGATCAACCCAGCCCCGCTGGCACAATTTGCAGAACAGGTAGCCGAACTGCACCAGCTCGGGGTCGAAACTGGACTGGTCATCGGCGGGGGCAATATCTTCCGTGGGGTCTCGGGCCTGCAAGCCGGATTCGACCGGGTCAAGGGTGACTATATGGGTATGCTGGCCACCGTGATCAACGGACTGGCCCTCCAGTCGGCCCTCCTCGGATTGGGCATCCCCGCCAGGCTCTTCACCTCCATCCGGATGGAACCCGCGGCCGAATTCTGGAACCGGGACCTCGTCATCAAAGCACTGGCCAACAAAGAGATATGCATCTTCTCCGGCGGCACAGGCAACCCGTTCTTCACCACCGACACCACCGCCGCCCTCCGGGCCGTCGAAACAGGCGCCGAGGTGCTCCTGAAGGGAACCCGCGTCGATGGCGTATATACGGCAGATCCGGAAAAAGACCCCTCGGCCACCCGGTTCGACCAGCTCACGTTCGACGAAGCACTCAGCAGGAACCTGAGAATAATGGACTTGACCGCCTTCACCCTCTGCCGTGAGAACAACCTTCCCCTCATCGTTTTCGATATGACGACGCCCGGAAACCTGATCCGGCTGGTTAAGGGAGAAAATATTGGGACGATCATAAGGAAATGAATATTTTTGCAGACCATCAGACAAAACCGTTAAGTAAAAATGAATGAAGATGTTGACCTGATCCTCCTTGACGCCGAGGACAAAATGCAGCGGACCCTGCGATATCTCGACAGCGAACTGGCCAAGATCCGGACCGGCAGGGCCAACGTGCATATGCTTGATGGCATCGTCGTCAACTACTACGGCACCCCCACCGCCCTCAACCAGATCTCAAATATCAATACGCCTGACCCGCGTACCCTCGCCATCCAGCCCTGGGAGAAAAATATGATCGACCCGATCGAAAAAGCGATCCTGGCCGCCAACCTGGGGCTTACCCCAATGAACAACGGGGAGGTCATACGCATCAACATCCCCATCCTCACGGAGGAGCGCAGGCGTGAGCTGGTGAAAAAGGTGAAGGCCGAAGGCGAAACGGCACGCATCGGAATACGGAATATCCGCCGCGACGCGAATGAGCAACTCAAAAAACTGATCAAGGAGGGACTGGGCGAAGATGCAGAAAAGGATGCGGAAAAGATGGTCCAGGATATGACCGACAAGCATATCACCCTCGTGGACGATAAGCTGATGGTGAAGGAAAAGGATGTCATGACCATCTAAGCATGATGAAGAGGCCCGAAACACCCGACGAGAACCGGTTCAGGCTGCTCAACAGCATTGAAAGTCCGGCCGACCTGAAAAAGCTTGGCGAAGAGCAGCTCCCTGCCGTTTGCGATGAGCTCCGGCAGCTCATCATCGAGGAGGTCTCCTGCAACCCGGGCCACTTCGGCGCCAGTCTCGGCGTGGTCGAACTGACCGTCGCCCTCCACTACGTCTATCAAACCCCCTACGACCAGTTGGTCTGGGATGTAGGGCACCAGGCCTACGGGCACAAGATCCTCACCGGCCGGAGGGATCAGTTTCATACCAATCGCAAATACAAGGGAATCAGTGGTTTTCCGAAAATATCGGAAAGCGAATACGACGCCTTCGCCACCGCCATACCGAGGGCGGCCGAGCGGAAAGGGGAAACCGACCGCCAGACGGTGGCCGTCATCGGCGACGGGGCCCTGACGGGCGGGATGGCCTTTGAGGGGCTCAACAATGCCGGCATCGAAAAATCCAACCTGCTGGTTATCCTCAACGACAACAATATGGCCATCGACCCCAACCGGGGTGCGCTGAACCACTACCTGATGGATATGTCCACCTCGCGGTCGTGGAACCGCTTCAAGGAGGACACCTGGAAGATCCTCGGGGTGCTGAGCAAGATCGGTCCGGATGCCCGCCGGATGGCCCAGACCCTCGAAAACGCCATCAAGCATATGCTGCTCAAGCAGAGCAACCTGTTCGAATCACTCAATTTCAGGTACTTCGGTCCTGTCGACGGGCACAACGTGGAACATCTGGTGAAGGTCCTGAAGGATATGAGGAAAATCAAGGGGCCCAAGCTGCTGCACGTCCTGACCACCAAGGGGAAGGGATTTCCCCTGGCCGAACAGCACCAGACCGAATGGCACGCACCAGGGAAGTTCAATAAGGTCACCGGCGAGCTGACAGAGATCGAGCCCCCGGGAATAGCTCCCAAATACCAGGACGTGTTCGGGCACACCTTGCTGGAGCTGGCCAGGCAGAACGACAAGATATTGGGGATCACCCCGGCTATGCCCTCCGGGTCGTCGCTCAACATTATGATGGAGGCGCTGCCCGACCGCACCTTTGATGTGGGGATCGCCGAACAGCACGCCGTCACCTTCTCGGCCGGACTCGCCACGCAGGGATTCATCCCCTTCTGCAACATCTACTCCACCTTTATGCAACGGGCTTATGACCAGGTGATCCACGACGTGGCCCTGCAGAACCTCCACGTGGTCTTCTGCCTGGACCGGGGCGGACTGGTGGGGACAGACGGACCCACCCACCACGGCTCCTTCGACCTGGCCTATATGCGTATCATCCCGAACGTGATCGTGGCCTCCCCGATGGACGAGGAGGAGCTCCGTAACCTGATGTACACCGCCCAGCTGCGAAACACAGGGCCTTTCGTCATCCGCTACCCCAGGGGCCAGGGGGTGATGCCCGACTGGCGCAGGCCGTTCCGCGAAATACCCATCGGGAAAGGCCGCACCATCCGGGAGGGCTCGGGCGTGGCAGTCCTGTCGGTCGGGCACCCGGGTAACCTCGTGGCAAAAGCCTTTCAAATGCTTGAAAAAGAGGGCCTCACCCCAGCCCATTACGATATGCGTTTTGTTAAACCACTCGATGAAGACCTGCTGGATACCATCTTTACCTCATTTCAACGGATCATCACCGTTGAAGACAGCTCCATCGCCGGCGGGTTTGGCAGCGCCATTGCCGAATACCGGGCGATGAAGGGCCACCGGGGCGATATACGGATGCTGGGGATCCCCGACCGGTTCATTGAACACGGCACCCAGCGACAGCTCTACAAGGAGTGCGGATTCGATCCGGAAAGCATCGCCGGGGCCATCCGCAATTTCTGGCCCGAAGATTAAAATCGCATCCCGGAAGGGCGAATTGGCTTCCATATAGGGAAAATCATTAAATTTATCCGGATTCATAAGGGGGATAATAATGGAAGCTAAGGTTCAAGCAGTTATCGTGGACGATGAAGAGAACAGCCTGGAAGCGCTGGCCATCCTTCTTCAGAAATATTGTCCCGATGTTCAGGTAGCCGGAGCGGCTCAAACGGTTGAGTCTGCCATTGAACTGGTTAACTCGGTCAAACCCGAGTTGCTGTTTCTCGATATCGCGCTGCCTGACGGGCAGGGATTTGAGATCCTCGACGAGGTGGGTTTCAGCGATTTCGAGGTGATCTTCACGACGGCATACGATCAGTATAGATTTGTTTCATTTAATTAAATCAACAAATATTTGATCGTTATCGTCGACAGAGCCTTCAAGGGGTGCAGGGCGATATTCAAGCGGAATTTCTTTTGAAATGCTTTTATCACGAGTG
>JAWOHI010000321.1:0-26181 GCA_046485255.1 Bacteroidales bacterium | reverse complement strand
CCGTGCCGGGTTGCAGAAGCTCATTGATGAGACCAGGGCCCGGATGAAAAAAGCGGCTGCTGACCTGGATTTCATCGAAGCCGCAAGCTTACGAGACGAAATGTTCGCCCTGGAGAAACAGCTCAAATCGTGAACCGTAAATGGTAAATGGTAAATGGTAAATGGTAAATGGTAAATCGTAAATCTAAAATGGCCCTAGCCAAGATAGGTCTTCAGCAGCCTGCTTCTGGAAGCGTGCCTCAGACGGCGGATCGCCTTCTCCTTGATCTGCCTCACCCGTTCGCGAGTCAATCCAAACTTTTCACCGATCTCCTCCAGAGTCATCTCCTGACATCCGATCCCGAAGAAAAGCTTGATGATGTCACGCTCACGCTCCGTCAGGGTAGCCAGGGCCCGGTCGATCTCGCGGCTTAACGATTCATTGATCAGGGAGTGGTCGGCGTCCGGGCTGTCATCATTGATCAGAACGTCGAGCAGGGAATTGGCTTCGCCTTCGACAAAGGGCGCATCAACCGAGATGTGCCGCCCCGATACGCGCAGGGTGTCGGAGATCTTGTCGGCCGGAAGCTCCAGCTCGGTCGACAGCTCTTCGGCGGTAGGTTTTCGCTCGTGCTCCTGTTCAAAGCGGGAATAAGCCTTGTTGATCTTGTTCAGCGAACCGACCTGGTTCAGAGGCAGGCGTACGATCCTCGACTGCTCGGCCAACGCCTGGAGGATCGATTGGCGAATCCACCAAACGGCATACGAGATGAACTTGAAACCACGGGTTTCGTCGAACTTTTCGGCAGCCTTGATCAAGCCAAGGTTCCCCTCATTGATCAGGTCGGGCAGGCTCAAGCCCTGGTTCTGGTACTGCTTGGCCACCGACACGACGAAACGCAGGTTGGCCTTGGTCAACTTCTCCAAAGCGCGCTGGTCGCCTTTCTTGATACGCTGAGCCAGTTCAACCTCTTCCTCGACCGTGATTAGCTCTTCCTTACCAATTTCCTGCAGATACTTGTCGAGCGACGCACTCTCCCTATTGGTAATGGATTTTGTGATTTTTAGCTGCCTCATATAGCCTTCCCCGTAAACAAAATTTGCGCAAAGTTAGCAATTTAACGTCTAACTGGCAAAAATGTTTCAAATACACTTTAGTAATCAGCCGGAAAGGGGCTGCCTCCAATACGCGTCTGCAGCCCTTGTCCGGATTTATTCCTCTTCAGCTATTTCTTGAACGTGAAGTAGTCGTAGCGTCCGTTGGTTGTGATCCCCTCGATGAACACCCCGCCGGTGATGCGGTTGATCAGCTGGACCACGTCGTCCGGTTCAGCCACCTCAGCCCGGTTGATATGGGTGATGATGAACCCTTCCGGAATACCGGCCGACTTGAACTTGCCTTCCTTCACCTTGACCACGCGCACAGCTGATTTGATATTGATCTTGTCGCTCAGGCCATTGACCTTCTCCAGATCCTTATCCGACAATTTTTCCAGGTCGGCCCCCAGGTAGTCCCAGGTCTCTGCTGACCCGATCGTCCTGGCTCCGGGATCCAATGGCTTGAGCGCCACGGTGTACTGTTTCTCATCCCCTTTACGGTTGACGGTGACCTTCACCTTTTCTCCGGACCTGCGCTGGCCAACCTGCTCCTGCAGGCCCGCCATTGAAGTGATCCTGGTGCCGTCTATGGCCACGATCACGTCGCCCACCTTGAGCCCGGCTGCCAGGGCACCGCCATCCTGGGTCAAATCCTGAATATAAACTCCCTGGTTGACTTTCAGCTTGTTTTCTTCCGCAAAGGCTGCATTGACGGTTCCTCCCTGAATGCCGAGACCGGCCCGCTGAACCTCGCCGAACTCGATGATGTCATCGACCACTTTTTTTGCGATCGAGACAGGCACTGCAAACGAGTAACCCATATAAGCACCTGTCTGTGAAGCTATTGCAGTATTAATGCCAACAAGTTCACCCTGCAGGTTGACCAGGGCACCACCGCTGTTGCCTGGGTTGACGGCCGCATCGGTCTGAATAAAGGATTCAATTCCCTGGATGCTGGCGCTCTGTCCCTGCGAGCGATAAGGATTGCGATTGCTGCCAATGATGCCCAGGTCGCCCCGGCCTTTGGCACTGACGATACCAGCAGTGACGGTCGATTGAAGATTGAACGGATTGCCCACGGCAAGTACCCAGTCGCCAACCTGCAGTTCACTGGAATTGCCGAACTCCAGGTGCTGGATGTTATCGGCCTTGATGCGGATCACGGCCACGTCGGTCTGGGGATCCCGTCCCACCATCTCAGCCTTGATCACCCGGCCATCGTTGAGGGTCACCTCGATCTGGTCCGATCCTTCGATCACGTGGTTATTGGTCACGATATGCCCATCACGGGAGATGATAACCCCCGAGCCATAACCCGTCTGCTGCTGCCGGTAGCTCCTCGGCTCGCCGAAGAACCAGTCTATGGGACTCTCATAGCGATAACCTCTGACCGTGCTGATTGTTTTTACGTGAACCACGGCGTGGACCGATTTTTCAGCGGCCAGACGGAAATCCGAGACCGGCACTCCGGAGGGCATCAGGTTGGTGTTGAAAACCGGCGTAGGCGCACTGCCCTGAACGATAACGGTTTTCGGCTTGACTGCGGTTGAGTAGATGGCGATACCCAAAACGCTGCCCACTGCGGCAATGAGCAGCACGCTGATTATATTTTTACCTTTCATCACGAGAATGATTTTATTTTCGGTTATTACTTTTGTTTCCTATCCGGGGCACTGTTTCAAAAAGTATGCCCTCCGGATGGTAAAACGGAGAAGGGGAGCCTCGAGTTGCAATAAGTTGCTTAAGTTTAACATTAAATAGAACTACCGGAGGGTATTTAACAGTAGTTAACAGATTGAATGACTATCGCGTTTCAAAAATGGCAGGGAGCGGGCAATGACTTCATCCTGGTGGACATCAGGGAATCGGCCGATATCGACTGGAACCCGCAATTGGTGAGGTACTTGTGTGACCGACATTTTGGCATTGGAGCCGACGGCCTGATGCTGCTGGGTGGATCGGACGAGGGGGATTTCAGTATGCATTACTTTAATTCCGACGGCTTACCCGCCGATATGTGCGGAAATGGAGGCAGGTGCATCGTAGCAATGGCGCACCGGCTGGGCATCATCGGGGAACGGGCCCGGTTTTTGGCGGGCGACGGCTGGCACGAAGCGTTTGTGGTCAACCCCGCCCATATTCGCCTGAAAATGATTGACGTTACCGGAATTAAGCGTATTGATTTCAATGAGCGCGACAGCTTCGGCTACTTCCTCGATACCGGGGTTCCGCACCTGGTCCTTTTTACGGAATCAATCGAAGAGCTGGATGTGGTCGCCCTCGGAAGGCAGTATAGGCACGATGGGCGCTTTGCACCCGCAGGGACGAACGTGAACTTTGTCAAGGCAGAGGGAAGCCGGCTCCGGGTGCGCACCTATGAGCGGGGCGTGGAGGGTGAGACCCTGGCTTGTGGCACCGGGAATGTCGCCGCAGCGATTGCCGCTGGGCATCATTACGGGAGCAGTCTAACCAGCTACCAAACGCAGGCCAACGGCGGGGTGCTCAGTGTCTCCTTCCGCAAGCAGGGCAGCCGTGTCACGGATGTGTGGCTTGAGGGGCCTGCGGTAAAAGTTTTCTCCGGTGAGATTACACCTGACAGGTTTTGAAAACCTGTCAGGTGTAGCTAAGCATCAATCTTCGCGTACTTGGCATTCTTTTCGATGAACTCCCTGCGCGGGGCCACCTCGTCGCCCATCAGCATCGAAAAGGTGCGGTCGGCCGCAGCGGCGTTTTCGATCGTGACCTGGCGTAGCGTCCTGAATTCGGGATTCATCGTGGTCATCCAGAGCTGTTCGGCATTCATCTCACCCAAACCTTTGTAGCGCTGGATGTGAACGCTGCCTTCGCGGCCTGCGCCTAGTTCCTTCACTACAGCCTCCCTTTCGGCTTCCGTCCAGCAGTAACGTTCGGTTTTTCCCTTTTTGATCAGGTAGAGCGGCGGGGTGGCGATATAGACGTGCCCCTTGTCGATCAGGTTCTGAAGGTAGCGGAAGAAAAAGGTGAGGATCAGGGTGGTGATGTGGCTTCCGTCCACATCGGCGTCCGTCATTATGACCACCTTGTGGTATCTCAAGCCGGAGAGGTTGATCTCCTTGCTGTCCTCCTCGGTGCCGATGGTCACCCCCAGGGCGGTGAAGACGTTCTTGATCTCCTCACTCTCAAAGATCTTGTGCTGCATCGCTTTCTCCACATTCAGGATCTTGCCCCTCAGCGGGAGGATCGCCTGGAACTGGCGGTCGCGCCCCTGCTTGGCCGTCCCGCCTGCCGAGTCGCCCTCAACCAGGAACAGCTCGCAGGCTGCCGGATCACTGATTGAGCAGTCGGCCAGCTTTCCCGGCAACCCGGACCCGCTGAGCACGTTCTTCCGCTGGACCAGCTCCCGGGCCTTGCGGGCGGCGTGGCGGGCCGTTGCGGCCAGGATCACCTTGTTGACGATGGCACGGGCCTCCTTTGGATGCTCCTCGAGATAGTTCTTTAACATCTCGCTGATTGCCTGGTCAACCGCAAGGCTTACCTCACTGTTTCCCAGCTTGGTCTTTGTCTGGCCCTCAAACTGCGGCTCCTGCACCTTGACCGAAATGATGGCGGTGAGCCCCTCACGGAAATCATCCCCGTTGATCTCAAATTTCAGCTTTGCCAGCATCCCCGACTCCTCGGCATACCGCTTGAGTGTCCGGGTCAGGCCCCGGCGGAACCCGATCAAATGGGTACCACCCTCTATGGTGTTGATATTGTTAACGTAAGAATGGACGTGCTCATTGAAGGTGGTGTTATACTGCATCGCGATCTCCACCGGCATCCCGGCTTTCTCCGTCTCGATGCAGATCACGTCGTCGATGAGCTTCTCCCGTCCCTCATCCACGTAACGGACATACTCCTTCAGCCCCTCCTCCGAATAGAAGACCTCTTCCGATTGCCTGCCGTTATCTTCACTGATCCGCTCATCCTTGATGGTCAGCCGGATCAGCTTATTAAGGAAGGAGAGCTCCCGCAGCCTGTCGGCCAGGATTTCATACTTGAAATCGGTGGTGGTGAAAATCTCCGTATCGGGACGGAAGTGGATGATGGTGCCGGTATAGTCCGAATCGCCGATCTCCCTGACCGGTCCAACCGGGGCACCCTTGCGGTACTCCTGCTCATACATCTTGCCGTCGCGGTGAACTTCCGCCCTCAGGTATTCCGACAGGGCATTGACGCAGGAAACACCAACCCCGTGAAGACCACCCGAAACTTTGTAGGAATCCTTGTTGAACTTGCCGCCAGCATGCAGAACGGTCATAACCACCTCGAGGGCGGATTTGCCCTCCTTCTCGTGCAGGTCGACCGGGATTCCACGGCCGTCATCCTTAACGGTGATCCAGCCATTCTTGTCAATCAGTAGGTCAATATTCTGGCAATAACCGGCCAAAGCCTCATCGATCGAATTGTCAATCACCTCATAAACCAGGTGATGCAAGCCGCGCTCCGATATGTCCCCGATGTACATCGCCGGACGCTTCCGGACCGCCTCCAAACCCTCCAATACCTGGATGCTCTCGGCGGAGTATCCATTACCATTCCCCTTGTTTTGTAACTCACTCATTATCAATTATTTAAATCGAAGAAAATTCCAATCGCAAAATCAGACAAAGATAGCAAAAAAGCCCGGTTTTACCTAGAAAAACCGGGCCTAAATCCAGGCATTTTTCAACAGTCAAAAAATGCCGTATAGTATTGCAAATCAGCGCTTAAAATAAGAAAGTCAACCCACCGAGGAAATTAATGCCCTGCATCGGGTAGTTTTGCCAGATAAAGTAACGGTCGGATATCAGGTTATTGACCCGGGCAAAGGCGGAAAGCCAGGGTTTGATCCGGTATTCCGCGCCGATATTAATGTCAACCAGGGCGTTTTCCGTCCTCACCGAACCCAGGAGCGGATCGGTCTCCGGTACTGGGTAGGGGCCGATCAGGAACAGCTCACTCTTGACCACCAGGCGCTTCTTCCAGGCATAACGGGTGGTGAAATTGAGATCCCAGGCGGGCTTGTGCCAGGCGGCGGGCAAACTGTCCAGCTTAAACTGGTAGTAATTGCCCTTCAGGATGAACGTCAGGTTGTCGCTTTGCCTCAATGAAACCTCCCCACTCACCCTAAAAAGTTCACCATCATCATAATCCACCGAAAAACGATTTCTTGCATCAATTGTAGTGTCGGGGCGGTAAAAGTGCAGGTTTCGCGCATCCTCCCAGGAGACCTCGGCATTGAAAGCCACTTTTGGATGGAAGCGCCCCCGGAGCCCGCCAAATGCGATAAAGCGGTGGTCGGTCGGAGTAATATCCAAATTGTCAATTATATATGGATTTATCCTGGAGATCGAACGGAGCGTATGATTTTCGTAATAGCCGTTCAGTCCCAGGTAGGGGACCAAAACATTGGTGATATTGATTTCCAGCCGAACATTGGGATAGAAGAAGAAATCCGTTGCGTTCCGGTCCATAGCCACCTTTGGGCCCGCTTTCAGGCTGATCATCTTCCAGTCGAAACGGATCCAGGGATCCAGGCGTGCAACGCCGTAACTCAGGCTGTCAGGCTGAAGGGTCCGGTAAACATAGTTCCCACCGCCCTCAGCCCCTATGGTGATCATATTGAAGGTCTTGGAAAAGCCTCCCTGCAACCGCCCCTCGTGCTCCTTGGCCCGGAGGCCATCAATCAGGAAATTGTACCCTCCGTCGATCCGGTAGTCCCAGCCCCTGCTGCCAGTCTTATCCGACGACAGGCTGAATTGAGCCCCAGCATTGATGAACCGTTGTAATCCGGTCTCCGGCTTCGAAGTCACCCGGCTCTCCAACGGAAACAGGGGTGCCCCGGCCACCGAATCGGTAGTATAGCCATACAGGAAATGATGATCTTCAAGAAAATAGGTGCCAATCGACAGCGTCGATCCCTTTAGAAAGCGCTCCCCGTAGATCCTGACCCGGTTGTCACCATAACCGGCGTACACTTTCTGCTCATCATCCATCTTGATCCTTCCCTGCGAGGAGAGGTGGCTCAGGTCGATGCCCAGGCTCATCTTTTCATTCCGCAGGGTGTTGATGGCCAGGCGAGCCATCGGGGTCCAGTAGTTGCCCATCCCGAAGCTGGCATACGAATAGCGGAGCTCCTCGCGGAATGCCGGTCGGTAAGTTTCCGCCGTAAGCTCCTGCAAACGCGTATCCGGACTGAACCGCACGGGCAGGATGTCGTATTCGAACCGGCTGCTGTAGGATAACGTGTCATCCAGTCGGGGAATAAAGCGTGTCTTGGCCGCATCGGCGATCGTCGGGCTGTAGGGCCGAACCACGCTGACCTCCTTCGACAAGTCGGCTTGCGCCATCGAGGCGTTGTGCAGGGTCAGCCCGGTCAGGGTGAAACAGAGCATCAGCCCGAAACGTTTGGTGTAATGACAAATCCCGGTCATACGTACTATTTCTCCTGATTATTGATCCAATTGAGCTTTTCGTTTACCGTGGCAATGATTCCATCGTCCGTCCTGGTATAGGTCTCCTTCAGTATCTCCAGGGTCGCCCTGGCCTGGAACAGGTCGTTTCGGGCAATGAAAATGTCAGACCAGAGGATATAGGCTTTCGCCAGCCAGTAGCGGTGTGAAGTGCCAAGTTCCAGGAAATTAAGGATCTCCTTTTCCGAATCGGCTGTCTGTCCTCTGCGATACATGATTTCCGCCCGCAGGTACTTGGCCTCGGCGCCCTCGGCATTCCTGACATCCGAGGCCACGGCGGCCAGCGTCTCAAACGACCGTTCAAGGTCACCGGTCTCGTAATAGGCCTTACCCAGCCTGAAAGTGGCCTCCCGCACCACTTCCACCGGCACCTTGCCCATCGCGAGCAAGGCCCGGGCCGACTGGACGACACCGTCCTGGTCTCCAGCCTGATAGAGGCAGCGGAGAACTCCGATCCGGGAGTCCATCAGGTTGGACTCCGACTGAGCCACCTCGCCCAGTTTGCGGTAGTGGCTGAGGGCCCGGTCGTATTCACCCTTTTGGTAGAGGATCTCGGCCGCCCGCATCAGAGCTTGCTCGGTAAAATCATTGGTCCCCCTTCCTATGATGTATTCATAGGAAGCCAGCGCCTCGTCGGTGCGATTGGCCCGATAGCTGCAGTCCGCCTTATAATAGTTGGCCTGCAGGATGAACCGGCCCTGCGGGAAGCGGCTGATGTACTGGGTGAAATTCTCGGTGGCCCGGCCACAGTTGCCCTGCATATACAGGTTTTCAGCAGCCTTGTACACCAGGCTGTCCTGCTCGGCGGCTGAAACGCTCGTGTTTCTGCCGATTGACTGCATATAGGCGAAATAATCATCCACCCGGTTTTCGTCCATAAAGATGGTCCGGACTCCGGCCAAGGCATCGGAAGCCTCCTGGGTATCAGGCCAGGTCGAAACAACCTTCTGGTACATCTTCAGGGCATCGCTGTTCCGGTCGGAATTGTAATGAACCAGCCCAAGCTGGAGATAGGATTTCCTGACATAGGAACTGTTTGGATATTTTTCGATGATCTCGCGGAAAGATTGAATGGCCCGTGCGTGATCGTTCAGGTCGATATAGGAGCGGCCGATCTCAAATACGGCATCATCGCAGTATTGTGATTTCGGGTAATCCCTTACCAGCCGGTTGAGGGTTTCAATCTTCATCGATGGTTGCTGGAGCAATCCTTGGGAAAACCCCTTCTGGAACATCGCGTAGGGAGTCTCTTCTGTCCCGAAAGCGATCGCCCTGTCGTATTGCTCGATGGCCTGCCGGTAATCCCTTTTCATAAAATAACTGTCGCCGAGACGGTTGTAAGCATCAGCCACCAGCTTGTCCTGGCGCCCGGCCGACTGGATGAACCGGCGGAAGAAGGTGATCGCCTTGTCATACCCCACCCCGCTCTCCTGGCTGAACCAGGAGTACCCAATGCCGTAGAGGGCCCGGGTGTATTCAGGAAGGTGCTGAACGGAAGGCTCAGCCGTGAATTTTTCAAACCCGGCGATAGCTTGATTGTAATTCTTCAGGTTATACCAGGCCTCGCCCTGCCAGTAATAACAGAGCGCCCGGATGCCCCGGTCGAAAGTTCCGTACTCGAGCGACCGGTCGAACAGGTCGATAGCCTCCCTATAGCGCAGATTATTAAACAGTTCCAACGCTCTCATATAGGCGATCCGTTGATAGGTCCGGCGCACGTTGACGTTTTTTGAAGGCATCTGGTCCATAATGTCCAGCGCTTCCTGGTAATTCCTTGAGATGGTGAGAATCCTGACCATCTGTTCAAAAGCCTCCTCGCGGTATTTCGATTCGGGGAATGCGGCCAGGAACTCCTTGAATGAGGCAAGTGCCTCATTTGGAAGGGATAGTTCCGCACTGAGCTTGGCGTAGCTAAACAATGCTTCTTCCCTGATTTTCAGATCAAATCGGAGGGATGAAGCCTTGCTCAGGGCCGACCGCGCCCTCATCTTGTCATCCAGCTGGATCAGGATGGATCCGAGGAGGTGGTTGGCCGACTGGGACAAGTGGTCGCTGCCGCCACTGGCCTGTTCCAGTTCCGGAACAGCCTCTTTGAGCTGGCGGTTCTGGAAGTAGCAATAACCCATTGCATAATGCTCCTCCGCAGTCATTGACTTCACCCCCTGGCGATACCGTTCGAAATGGGGGATCGCCTCGGCAAAACGGTTCAAGCGAAAATAGGAGTCCCCTAAGATCCTGGCCATCTCAGCCTTCTGCTCCGCAGTGCCGGTATCGGCCAGGTCTAACGCCAGGGCGATCGCCTCCTCCCAGTTGCCTTTCAGGTATTGAATCTGGGCCGTACAGTAGCGGGCCGACTGCCCGAATTCCGGACTGTCGGCGAGTTCCCTGAATCCCTTCAGGGCCTTGTCGTACTCCTGGCCCATATAGAGAGTGTAGTGGTAATAGTAGCGGGCTGCATCCTGGTAGGGGCCGGGAACCGACTGGATCTGGCCGAACCAGTTCCGGGCCTGGGGATAATCTTTCTGGTCGAAATGGCAATAACCCGCGTAAAACTTGTATTCATTGGCCATATCCCGGCCGAGCTTGTCGGGCTTGACCTGCAGGAACCAACGGAGCGCCCGCCTGAATTTTTTATCCTGAAACAGCACCTTGCCCATCTCAAAACGGGCCAGGTTGGCCTTCGGGCTTTCGGGGTTGGCCTTGACAAAACGTTCCACCAGCGCTTCGCCGCTGTTTTGATCGAGCCTGATGGCACACATCGCCTGGTAAAAGGCGGCATCAACCCGGGAGGTGGCCTCCTGCCCTGCCGTGCGATCGAGGTAAGCGGTAAACCGCACCTTGGCCGCGCCATATTGCTCTTGGTGATACAACTCGATCCCCTCCTTGAGGTCGAAGTCCGGATCCCGGTAAACAGCAGATTGCTGGGCGCCAAGGTCAACGGAAATCATCAGGAAAAGGAGGGAGCACAATAAGAATAAGCTTATGCGATTCATTTGATCTGGCCTTTCATCCTTGCACTATAACTTAAAATCCCGGCATTTATTTTTACTTTAGCAAAGATAACCGGGATGATCAGGACTACCCTGTGCCGGTTTGACATATAAATTAACAACTTACGGTTAATAAGATCGTCTGGAGGAATGGAACCGGTTATCGATTTGCAGCACGCTTCAGTTTACCAGCAGCTCAACCTGGTACTAGACAATGTCACCCTGATGATTAATCCCGGTGAGCTGGTCTATCTGATTGGTAAAGTGGGAACAGGCAAGACCAGCCTGCTGAAAACCCTCTATGCCGAGCTGCCGCTCCGCGACGGGTACGGCAGGATCGCCGGGTTCGACCTGAAAGGGATCAAGACGCGAGACATCCCAAGGCTTAGAAGAAAGATCGGAATGGTGTTCCAGGATTTCCAGTTGCTCGACGACCGTAACGTTTACCAGAACCTGGCCTTCGTGCTCCGCGCCACCGGCTGGAATGACAAGGCCGCGATCAAGCGGAGGGTACACGATGTGCTGGAGACGGTTGACCTCCACTACAAGGAGGACAAGCATCCGCACCAGCTCTCAGGAGGCGAACAGCAGAGGGTGGTGATCGCCAGGGCGTTGCTGAACGATCCCGAAATCATCCTGGCCGATGAACCGACAGGCAACCTTGATCCGGACACCGGCGAGGAGCTGATGCGGCTCCTGATCACCATCAGCCAAAGCGGCAGGCCCGTCCTGATGGCCACCCACGCCTACAATATGATACGGAAATTTCCGTTCCGTACCGTCCGGTGCGAAAACGGGCGGCTCGACCCGGTCGAGCTCTCTCAGGACTATTTTGATTTTGAGAAGGTTATGCTCACCTAAGAGCCGATGATCGTCAACACCAGCCTCTCCTCCTGATTTTCCCAGACGTAGTCCGGAGCCGCCCTCAGCGCATTGGAACGCCATACCGCCAGTCGGTCCGGATCATTCACCATACCCAGGATGGTTTCAGCCAGATATTCCGGATCAAAACGGTCCACCACGATCCCAAAATCCACCCTTCGAACCAGCGCACCGCTCTCGGGCAGGTCCGAGGCCAGAACGGGCAAGCCGGCGTGCAGGTAATCAAACAGCTTGTTTGGCAGGGCAAAATGGTAGTTTAACCCAATATCCTGCTCCAGGCTGATGCCGATAACCGCCTGCCGGGTGTACCAGGCCAGATCGTTGAACGGAACCCGGCCGGCGAAAAAGATGCGGTCGGATAACTCCATCCGGCTGGTCATAAACTTCAGATCCTCAAGAATATCGCCACTGCCCACCACCAGGAGCCGACACCCGGGCAAGTGAACCATCGCCCGGATCATCTCGGCCAGCCCCCTGCCCACGTTGACCGCACCCTGGTAAAGAATCAACGGATGGCCGGCAAAGGATTCAGGCAGACGGCCCGCAGCAGGCTCACCCCTGTTGATGGCGGGCAGGTTCGGGAATGCCTTGACCTCCACCCCATACAAACCCTTGTATATCTCAGCAATACTGTCATTAACAGTATAAACGACCCGCAGCCGGGGAAAGATCCTTCGCTCGATACACCTCCAAAACCAACGAATCACCGGGCGGTTGACCAGCTCGGGCACCTCGGTGAAGTACTCGTGAGTATCATAAACGATCCGTTTACGCCGAAGCCGGCCGGCTAGGAAAATCGCCGGCAGGGTATCCAGGTCATTGGCCAGAAAGATGTCGGCCTTGACCAGCAGGAGGTAAAGCAACAACCGGAAGTTATAGCAGGCGTAGAACAGGGGGCCTGACCTGAACGGCAACCGCAGGCGAAAACAGGTGTAGGGTCTATCAACAGCCTCAGAATAAGGAAGTTTCCTTCCCACCAAAACCGGATGGTGGCCCAACTTCAGTAGACTCATCGCCACCTTGTGCACCCGCTGGTCGCCAACGAGATCGTTGGTGACCGCCAATATGACTCGTTTTCCCTCCAAAACCGTGTACTTTTATCGAAGATAATCAAAATCTGCCGGATTCAGGCCATTCTGTCCTTATCTTTGCGCAATGGACAGAGTAAAACGGGACGTTTCCCTTAAACCGTATAACACGTTCGGCCTGGATGTGAAAGCCAACCTCCTCCTCGAACCTGAGACAACAGAAGATTTAAAGGCGTGTTTGGTCTTGGCACGGTCTGAAAACAGCCGGTCGATGATCCTGGGTAGCGGAAGCAACCTGCTCTTTGTTAGTGATTTCAATGGCACCTTGATCCGGCCTTGCAATTCAACGCGATCAATCATTGATGAGGACGACCGGCAGGTGAGGGTTCTCGCGGGGGCTGGGCTCGAGATGGATGCCCTGATCCGGTGGTGTGTTGACCGGAATTTAGGCGGACTGGAGAACCTGTCGCTCATCCCCGGAACGGTCGGGGCCGCCCCGGTTCAAAACATTGGGGCCTACGGCGCCGAGGTGGCGGAGACGATCGAGGCCGTGCGGGT
This sequence comes from Bacteroidales bacterium, assembly GCA_046485255.1. Classification (GTDB taxonomy): domain Bacteria; phylum Bacteroidota; class Bacteroidia; order Bacteroidales; family UBA12481; genus UBA12481. The sequence goes on along the minus strand of JAWOHI010000321.1, from coordinate 13,173 downwards.
GCTGGACCTGTTGACGGGGGAGGAGCAGTGGATGGATAATCGTGATTGCCAGTTTGGCTACCGGATGAGCCGTTTCAAGTCGCGGGATTTCACCAATAAGCTGGTCTGGGAAGTGATCTTCTCCTTACGTAAGAACCCGGTCCCCAATCTCTCCTATCAACCGCTGCAAGAGGTTTTTAAGGATAAAGAAAACAGTTCGGTATCGGAGGTCCGGGAGGCAGTGATCAAAATCCGCAGGTCCAAGTTGCCCGACCCGTCGGAGATAGGCAATGCAGGCAGTTTTTTCAAGAACCCGGTGGTTCCGGCCAACCTGGCGTCCGGAATCCGGTTGGAATACCCCCTGATGCCCGCTTTTCCGCAGGAGGATGGGCAGGTTAAGATACCGGCGGGATGGCTGATCGAGCAATGCGGCTGGAAAGGATACCGTGAGGGGGCCATCGGCGTTTATCCCAGGCAGGCCCTGGTGTTGGTAAATTATGGCGGGGCCACCGGAATAGAACTGCTCAACCTGGCCGAACGCATCAGGGAGTCGGTTTTGCTTCGGTTTCGCATCTCCCTCGAAAGGGAGGTGCGGGTGATTGAAGCCTGAGTTGCAGGGAATCGCTATCGTTTGTTCAGGGCTCGCTGATACTTGCGGGCATTGACCAGGTGTTCCCCGTAAGTACGCGCAAAAGCGTGATAACCACTGAAATCCTCCCTGGCGCAGAAGAAAAGGTAATCGTGCCGCTCCGGGTTCAGGCAGGCATCGATCGCCTGAATGGAGGGGATCCGGATGGGACCGGGGGGAAGCCCGGCGTACCGGTAGGTATTATAGGGAGAGTCCACCCGCAAGTGCCGGTGCAGCACCCGCCGGATGGAGTAATCCTGCAATGCGAAGATGACGGTGGGATCGGCCTGCAGCTTGATGCCCTTCCTCAGCCGGTTCAGGTAAACACCCGCCACACGGGGCATCTCGTCATTCTTGACAGTCTCCTCCTGAACGATCGCGGCCAACGTAATAACTTGAAACTTACTCATTCCCAGACTAGAAAGCCGACTGGTGCGCTCCTCGTTCCAAAAGGATTGAAACTCCCGGTACATCCTGTCCATAAACCCCGCCGCATCGGTGTTCCAAAGGAAGCGGTAGGAGTTGGGAATGAAGATGGCATGCCAGTTAACCGGCTCAATACCATACTTTTCCATCAGGGAAGTATCCCGGAAAGCGCTGATCAGCGACAGACTGTCGGCTTCGAGGGTGCCTGCCACAATTCCGGCGATCCGCTCCAGATGCCTGGTCGTATTGAAAACCACCGTCACCTCGGCCTGCTTTCCCGACCGCAGCAGATCGATGATCTCGGAGTTGGACATACCCTTGGTCAGGAGGTAGCGGCCCGGCTTAACCAGCCCCGGGTACTCCTTCTGGCGGGCCACCCAGTCGAATCCCCTCTCGTATTTAAGCATCCCCGACTTCCTGAAATCGAGATAAACCTGGGGATAGTCTGACCCGGTGCGGATATAGAAGTAGGTGGTATCCTGGTCCGTATGAACCAGGCTGGGAGCCTTGATCCAGGTATAGAATAGGGTACCGATCGCCAGGCCGGCCACAACCAGGATAAGGAGCCCGATGGCCAGGCCCCGCAACCAACTTCTCTTTTTTTGCATAGGTTATTTCAGCTTAGACAGGCACTCCTCAATCCGGTCCATAGCCTTGTCGATCACTTCAATCGAGGTGGAATAGGAGATCCTGATGCAATCCGGCGCGCCAAATGGGGTTCCGGCCACGAGGGCCACGTGCGCCACGTTGAGCAGGTACATCGCCAGATCGTTGGAATTGTGAATGGTGGTGGTCCCATCCGTTTTCCCGAAAAACCAGGTCACGTCGGGCAGGACGTAGAATGCGCCGGGAGGGTTGTTGCTCTTGACTCCCGGGATCCTGGCGAGGCGGCTGACTACCCGGTCGCGGCGCGAACGGAACTCGTCAACCATCACAGTGATGACCGATTGGTCGCCCATCAGGGCGGCGATGGAGGCCTTTTGTGCAATGGTGTTGGCCCCTGAAGTATATTGCCCCTGCAATTTCTGGCACGCTTTGGCCAGCCAGAGGGGAGCAGCCAGGTATCCGATCCTCCAGCCTGTCATCGCATATCCCTTGGAAACGCCGTTGATGATGGCCACCCTATCCTTCATCGAGTCAAACTGCGCGATCGACTCGTGCCGGCCCGAATAATTGATGTATTCATAGATCTCATCGGAGATGATCAGTACCTGCGGATGGCGCTCAAAAACCGCAGCCAGCCCGGCCAGCTCCTCTTTTGAGTAGATCTCGCCAGTCGGGTTGCAGGGCGAGCTGAAGAGGAAAGCCCTGGTTTGGGGGGTGATGACTGATTCCAGCTGCTCCGGGGTGATCTTGAAAGACTGGTCGATCCCGGCTGACACGACGACTGGCCGTGCTTCGGCCATCTTGATCATCTCCGGGTAGGAGACCCAGTAAGGCGCCGGAATGATCACCTCATCATCCGGATCGACGCAGCTCAGGATCACGTTGGCAATGGACTGCTTGGCCCCGCTGCTTACCACGATCTGTTCGGGCAGGTAATCCAGCCCGTTGTCCCGTTTTAGCTTGGCGGAAATGGCCTGCCGCAGGTCGAGGAACCCCGGAACCGGCGGGTAGTGCGTGAAGTTATCCCGGATGGCCTGAAAAGCGGCCTCCTTGATGTGGTCGGGCGTGTTGAAATCAGGCTCACCCAGGCTCAGATCAATCACGTCAATCCCCTTGCTTTTCAGGTCACGGCTCCTGGCTGCCATAGCCAGCGTTTCCGACACCGAAAGTCCCTCCAGTCGCTTAGATACCTTGTCTGCTTTCATAAAGTTGAACGTTTCCGAAAAAAACAATCTGTAAAGTTACTATTTTTAACCTTTCGGCCTAAAGGTTTCCAACCCCAATCACTTAAAAGAAAGCGATGAAAGAACTCCTTGAAATTCTGAAGTATATCCTGCCCTCCCTGGTCGTACTGCTGGTTGTTGCCCTGATGATGCGATACTTTTACAAGACACTGAAGGGTGAGCGCGACCGGGAGCTTTTCACCCAGGAGCGCCGGCGGTTGCTGCCAATGCGGCTGCAAGCTTATGAACGGCTGTCGCTGTTCCTGGAGCGTATTACGGTCGACTCACTGGTTGTAAGGGAGCAGCGTGAGGAGTTTACCTGCCGTGATTTTCACCAACACCTGCTAGGGGCCGTCAGGGAGGAGTACGAACACAACCTGACCCAGCAGGTCTATATCTCTTCAGAAGCGTGGAACGTGGTACGAAACGCCAAGGAGGGCACCATCCGTCTGATCAATACCGCAGCCCTGCAGGTCAACCCGAAGGGTCCGGCCTATGAGCTGAGCAAGCAAATCATTGAAATCCAGATGGAACAGGACAACTCACCGAGCCAGGTCGCTCTCGAGTTCCTCCGCCGGGAGGTCAGGCAACTCTTTGAAACCAACTAATCCACATCGATCCGTAGCCCGATTCCCATCACCAGCCCCTTGTTCATCAAGGGCTTGGAGGATCCGGTAACCTGGGGGTCGGCGTTCAGGTCCTTCAGCCCGATCTGGTACTTGATATCCAGCAAGACGGCAAGCCCCTGCCTTACAGGCGACTCAATCCCGCCTCCCAGGATGAGGCCCAGGTCGTGCCGGTGCAGACCGTTTATGATATTCTGACGTTTGACATCCTCCCCGAAGAGCTTTCCGGTAAAGTTGGCGTGGAACAGATACCCGTAGTAACCGCCCGCCTGGGCATAGAACTTGCTGCTGCCACCAAGGTTCACCTTGACATAGAGGGGGATGGTGAGGTAATCGAGATTGGTCCTCACCAGGTAGGTTGAGTCCTCCACCGGATTAAGCTGGGCATCCCAATACTGATTGGTGTACTTGTTCCCCTTCCGCTGGTAGCCCACCTCGGTGGCCAACTCGAACACATCACCGACACGGAGGCTCCCGACCAGTGATCCGGCCACAGTGATCCGCTGACTGGCGATCACTTCATCACGGAAACCCGGAAAGCCCATCCCAAGGCGGCCGCCATAGGTCAGCACCTGTGCTTCTGCCACTGGCGCCGCCAGCAGGCCGAGAAGAACGAGCGGAAGCAGAAAGTTTCTTTTCATTTGTCCAGATAATTGTCTGGTAAAGATAATCAACCGGACTATTGTTTACCTAACAAAGCGACGCTCCGCTTGACAAATTCATCCAGCGATTCTCCTGTCAGCCTGTTGGTGGCCAGCAGGGCCAGGTCGATCAGCTGCCGGATGACCGGCTGCTCCCGGGCAAACACCTGAAGCGCAGCATCCCTTTCCCCGGTCTTTTCCTGAATGAGCTTACCCAACTCCTCGCGCTGGTCCTTCTCCTCCTGCGACAGCTCATCGTGCTTCTTATCCTTGAGCAGCTGCTCCAGGCTCTCCTGATCGATCTTAAGGCGGTTGATCTCCCCCTCGAGCCGGCCGGCGATTTCCCCTTTGGCACTTTCAAGCTCCTCTGCGACGGAGAGGATCAGGGGATGGTTGCTGTTGACCACCAGGTTGTAACTTTCGGGCAGGTCCTTGTAGAAATTCATCCCGTTGGAGAACTTCGACATTTCTTTCATCCGTCGGGACCACTCCGACTGGGTGATCATCACAGGTAACTGCTTGTCGTCCAGAGCCTCAAATGAAACAAAATATCCCTCACCAGGCAATTGGCTCTTAAAAACCGGTTGCAGCCACTCCTCCAGCCTCTTATCCAGCTTCGACTCAACCGTCTGTTCCTTACGGATCAGCTTATCCACCACATCAGAGTCAACCCGGACAAAGTGGGAGGATTCAAACTTGGTTTCCAGATGGTTGAGGAAATGGACATCGAACTGGCCATCCATTAGCAATACATCGTACCCCTTATCGCGGGCGGCCCGTATATAACTGAACTGCTCCTCCTTATCGCTGGCATACAAATAGATAAGGGTCTTTTCCTTGTCAGTCTGATTCTCCTTGATCAGATTGCGGTACTCTTCATAGGTGAAATATTTCCCGTCCACACTCTTGAAGAGGGCAAACTCCATAGCCTTTTCACTAAACTTCTCCTCTGTGAGCATCCCGTAATTGATGAACAATTTCAAGTCATCCCACTTGGATTCAAACTGCTCGCGATTGGAAGAGAAAATCTCCTTAAGCCGATCGGCCACCTTCTTGGTGATATGGGCTGATATCTTCTTAACATTCTGATCCGATTGCAGATAGGATCGGCTCACGTTCAGCGGGATGTCCGGACTGTCGATGACCCCGTGCAGGAGGGTGAGAAAGTCGGGAACGATCCCCTCGACCGAGTCGGTGACAAAGACCTGGTTGGAATAGAGCTGTATCTTGTTTTTCTGAACCTCCCAGTTGTCTCGGATCTTGGGGAAATAAAGAATGCCGGTCAGGTTAAATGGGTAATCCACGTTCAGGTGGATATGGAAGAGCGGATCCTCGCTTATCGGGTAGAGTTCACGGTAAAAGGCCGCGTAATCCTCCTCTTTCAGGTCGGCCGGCTTTTTGGTCCAGGCCGGCTCGGTGTTATTGATGATCAGGTCTTCATCCGTCTCCTGGTATTTCCCGTCTTTCCACTCCTTCTTCTTGCCAAAGGCGATCGGTACGGGCAGGAATTTCGAATACTTCTTGAGGATCTCGTTGATCCGGTCCTCCTGCAGGAACTCCTCCGAGTCCTTGTCCAGGTATAATACGATGTCGGTTCCACGCTCCTCCCTGTCATACTCCTCAATGACATAATCCGGGGTACCCTTGCAGCTCCATTTAACCGCTTTTCCACGTTTATGGGATTTGGTGAGGATCTCCACCTTGTCGGCTACCATAAAGGAGGAGTAGAAGCCCAGCCCGAAATGCCCTATGATGGCATTGGCCTCCTTCTTATATTTTTTCATAAACTCTTCCGCTCCGGAGAAGGCGATCTGGTTGATGTATTTATCGATCTCCTTGGCAGTCATACCGATACCTCGGTCAGAAACCGTCAGGGTCCTTTTTTTCGGGTCGACGGACACCCGGATGGTGAGGTCGCCGAGTTCACCCTTGAACTCCCCGACAGAGGCCAGGGTTTTCAGTTTTTGTGTAGCATCTACCGCATTGGATACCAGTTCGCGGAGGAAGATTTCGTGGTCAGAGTACAGAAACTTTTTGATGATCGGAAAGATGTTTTCCGAGGTGACATTGATGATTCCTTGCTGCTTTGCTGTTTCCATAGTAATAAAATAGTTTGGCACGGTCCCTGTTCAAAGGCCGTGCCAAGGAAAAAATGTCAGTTGGCCGAGGCTAACCTTGTGTTACCGAGCCGGTTGAGTAATCGAGGGTCGAGCCAAAGAGGCTGTGAGGGATGCTGAAGATCACCAGGGTCATAATGGCCGCCAGGATCACCAGCCAGGGTCTGCCCTTCCCTTTCAGGCCAAACAGGGCCGCCAGCCAGAACAGGAAGGCAAAGAGTGTTTTGTTATCGGTCAGGTCCCACCCGAACGGGATCCCGGTCCACCAGTCGCCAAACGCGAACCACTGCACCAGCGGACCGAAAATGAATCCTCCGACAAACAGGATGACGAAGGTCCAGATGGTGTATCGCTTGAACCGTTCAATCCTGAAGGCTGCGTAGAGACCTGCCACGGAGGCGAATAGCATCGCCAGGAACATCAGTATGATATGGGGGATCAGGGCGCCGGCTGGCACATCGCCCTTAAAGCGGATGATGACCGGCTCGTTCTTGCCGATAAAGACTGCTTCACCGTCCTTTTCCATCTCGAGAAAATATTCCAGTTTGCCGGCTGGAGGCTGCACTGGGAGGGAGGCGGCCAGGGCAAAGCCATCCTTTTTGCCCATCACGTTCTTCATAAACTTCGAGTGGTAGCGGATCTCCTTCCAGGCGAAATCCACGACCGTCCAATCTTCGGCCACCTTGAAGCGCTTGTAGAACAGTTTGCCCTGGATGGCGGTATCGGTCACGGGGAGGACGATCCGGGCCGGACGCGGTCCGCTTGAGCGGATCAGGGTGACGGCATACACGCTGTCAGCCAGGGTAACCTGCACATCCTTGGGATGGGTAGGGCCTGTTTTCCGCTGATAATAGGCTGCTGATAAGGTAAGTACGATGGCGAAAATCCACAATAGGGCTTTTTTCATTTCTTGATGAGTTTAAAGTTGAACCAATACAACCAGTTTCCGGCCATTCCTGATCACTTCCACGGAAACAACCTGGCCTGGTTTTAGTTGTTGCAGGCGGCCCATATAATCATAAATATTGTTGACCGGGAGACCGTTCATCGCGACGATAAGGTCTCCCTTGGCAATTCCGGCCAGTTGGGCCGGTTTGCCGGGGGTGGCGAATTCGACCCTCAGGCCGTTGTTTTCGGTTCCTGACACGTCCGGCATTATTCCCAGCGTGACCTTGAGCTTTCTCCGGCCGGTATCGGCTGTCCGGGGGCCGGCCTCCGTGAAGGTGAGCCGGTTGCCGTGGTTGGCAATGGAGCGTACCATTGCGGCCGCCTGGGTGGCGATCAGCGCCATCGCCTCATAGTTGAGCCTGTCCGGTGTATCGGCGGGAGTATGATAATCGAGGTGGGCACCGGTGGAGTAAAAGAGGACCGGGATGCCTGCCGAATAAAAGGCGGCGTGGTCGGAGGGCCCGTACCCTTCGGGTGAGGTGGCGTAGTTCAGGCCCCGCTGGTCGATCGCTGCCAGCAGGCTATCCATTTCGACAGCAGTACCGGTACCGCCAACCGCCAGCCTGCGCTCCTCATTCAGGCGGCCGATCATATCGAGATTGATCATCGCACTGATCCGGGTCAGGTCGATCGGCGACTCCTCCACGAAATGCTTTGATCCGAGCAGGCCCATCTCTTCAGCGGCGAAGGCCACGAAGAGAACTGATCTCCGGAGCTGTTTTTTTTGCTGGCTCAGGAGTCCGGCGATCTCGATCATTCCGGCCACCCCCGAGGCGTTGTCATCGGCACCCGGATGAACCGCTACCTGGTCGGGTGTCCTGGAGCTGCTGCCCGGACCACCCATCCCCAGGTGGTCAAAGTGAGCACCAACCACTACCCACTCCTGCCGAAATCCCGTATCGGTCGCCGGAATCCAGGCCACCACGTTTCTCGTCTCCGCCGTTTCGGTGATCACCTCCGCCTCCAAGGAAGCCTGGCATTCGAGATATTTGGTTATTCTTTTCCGGTTTAGGGCCATTTCTGACTCAAGGGCGGGAATATCGATCCCCTGACCGTCCAGGGCCTTGCCAATGAACTCCCGGCTCACCCGGAGCACGGGAAGGCCTGCAGGGCTCTCCCTGACAGCTCCGAAATCGAGCTCATCCTTATCATCATACTGAGGCCCGGCTACAAATAGTACCGCCGAAGCTCCGCGGTCGCGCGCGTTTAAGATCTTCATCCGCACGGATCCGGCATCCTCGAACGGATCAATATCAGAACCGGCAGGCGGGTCGGGCGCCCCGAGCAGGATCAGGACGATCTTTCCGGTCACATCCACATCCTGGTAATCATCCCAGGTAAACTCCTCGTTGACAATCCGGAACCCGTAACCGCCAAAGACCAGCGGTCCGTCAGCTTCGCCGTTGCCACTGATGGAAAGGGGGACGAAGTCCCGACCTACCTCAGCATTGAACCCATTGACAACCAAGTGGTTTCCGCCTCCCTGTCGGGCACCGGTGCGAACCTGGAAAGGCTGAAAGCCATCCCCGCGGTACAATTCCAGCCCATATTCGGCCAGGCGGGATGCAATGTAGGCCGAAGCGGCCTTGTCGCCCTCTGTTCCGGGATAACGCCCCTTCAGGCCAGGTGACGCGAGTACTTCGACGTGCTCGCGCAACAATACGGAGGTGATTGCCGGCTTGTTCTGCGAGTGACAGGCCAGCCAGGGCAAGAATAGCAATAAACTTAAAATCAATAACTTGCGACAATTTCCCATACGCATAAGATAATTTTCAAGCCATCAAAAATACGATTTTTCCCTTGGCAGGGTCAAAATCGCGATCATCGCCAAGGAAAATCCTTAATAAATGTTAAAAAGGGTGGTATATTAATTTATTTATTCCTAGTTTCGCAATGTGATTCATTTAACAGTGTTACCGTCTTAACGATTTTGTTTTGTTCATCCGATCCATTCTGGATCATTTCATAGGTTAGGTTTTAGGTTAGTGAAAATCCGGATTCCCAATCCGGATTTTTCTTATTTTTGAGCCTCAATTTACCCAACAGAATGAAGATTTCCCTAAACTGGCTGCGGCAATACATTGATCTTGACCTTTCACCGGAAGAGTTGGCAGCCGTCCTGACCGGCATTGGGCTGGAAGTTGAAGGCATGGAGCTGTTTGAGACGGTTCCGGGCAGCCTGGCAGGGCTGGTTACCGGAGAGGTGGTCACTTGTGAGAGGCATCCGCAGGCTGACAAGTTGTCGGTTACCGGGGTGGATATCGGTGGACCCGAACTACTTTCCATCGTTTGCGGAGCCCCTAACGTGGCGGCTGGGCAGAAAGTGGTTGTAGCCCCGGTGGGATGTACCCTCTATGGGATGGCCGAGCCACTGACCATCCGGAAGGCGAAGATCCGGGGCGAAGTATCGGAGGGGATGATCTGCGCGGAGGATGAAATTGGCATCGGGACCGACCATTCAGGAATCATCGTTCTACCGGACCACATAGAGCCGGGCCTGCCGGTCAGCAGCCTGTTTGAGGCCGAGTCTGACTGGATTTATGAAATTGGGCTGACCCCCAACCGCATCGACAGCGCCTCCCATTACGGGGTAGCCCGGGAGTTGATGGCCGCCCTCGGGCAGGAAAGAAAGCTGCAACTCCGGAAGCCATCCATCCAGCTCCCTCCCAGGGCCGGAAACCTGCCCATAACGGTGACCATTGGGAACCGGGAAGCCTGCATACGGTACTCGGGGATCAGCATTACCGGGGTTAATGTTGGCGAATCGCCCCAGTGGCTAAGGAACCGGCTACGGGGCATCGGGATGACGCCCATCAACAATATCGTGGATATCACCAACTTCGTCCTGCACGAGACCGGCCAGCCGCTTCACGCCTTCGATGCCGAAGCGGTCACCGGAAACCAGGTCATCGTCAAACCGCTGGCCGAAGGGACCAAATTCGTGACGCTCGACCAGGTGGAACGGACCCTCAGCCAGAGCGACCTGATGATCTGCAACTCCGAAGAGGGAATGTGTATGGCTGGCGTGTTCGGTGGCCTCCGCTCGGGCGTAACCCCGGCCACCCGTGACATATTCCTCGAGTCGGCCTGCTTCAACCCGGTCTGGATCCGGCGCACCAGCAAGCGGCACCAGGTCTTTACCGACTCCTCCTTCCGCTTCGAGCGGGGAACCGACCCCAACGGCACCGTGGATGCCCTCATCCGGGCAGCCTCCCTCATCTGTGAAATTGCCGGCGGAACCATCGCCTCCGAAGTGGTGGACGTCTATCCCGAGCCGGTTGCTCCCTACCCGGTGTTCCTGAAATGGTCGAACCTCGACCGGCTCATCGGAATCTCCATTGACCGGGAAGTAGTGCGTAAGATATTGACTTCCATTGATATCCGCATAGAAAAGGAGGTGGACGAGGGGCTCCATCTCGCCGTAGCCACCTACCGCGTGGACGTTCGGAGGGAAGCCGATGTAATTGAGGACATCCTGAGGATCTACGGTTATAATAATATCGGGATGCCCGAGCGGGTCACCTCAACCCTCGCTTATGGACAGAATCCCGACCCCGACCACCTGGAAAACCAGATCTCTGACCAGCTGTCTGCGCTGGGATTTAACGAAATAATGGCCAACTCGCTCACCCGGACCGCCTATTACGGTCATCTGCCATCCTTCCAGGAAGACCGGACGGTTAAACTGCTCAACCCACTGAGCAGCGACCTGGGTAGCCTCCGTAGGACGTTGCTGTTCGGCGGACTGGAAGCTATCACCACCAATGTCAATTTTAAGAATCCCGATCTGAGGTTTTATGAGTTCGGGTTTGTCTACCACCTGAAACCGAAAGGTAACCGACTGATGGCCAGCGGCTACGAAGAGAACCGCCTGCTGGCCCTCTGGCTGACTGGTAAGAAACAGCCCGAACATTGGTCGGGCAAAGCCACCGATGCAGGCTATTTTGATCTTAAAGGATACATCGAGCTAATTATCAGACGGTTTGGATTATCCCTTGATGAAATGGTGCTCTCACGGGAGGTGGACGAGCGCTTCGCCCACGGCGTCACCTATCACCTGGGATCCGCCGTGCTGATCAGCTTGGGGATGATCCATCCGGATGTCCTGGAATTGACCGGCACGGAGCAGACCGTCTGGTTTGCCGAAATCAACTGGGACCTGCTCCTGGCCAAGGCCAACCTACAGATCCGGTTCCAGGAAATGCCGCGGTTCCCCTGGGTACGACGCGACTTGGCCCTCGTGGTGGAGAGCCGGGTCGGGTATGACCAGATCCGTACCCTGGCCTTCCAGGTTGAAAGAAAACTCCTGAAAGAGGTCAACGTCTTCGATGTCTATACCAGCGATAAACTCGGTTCGGGGAAAAAATCACTCGCGGTCAGCTTCATCCTCCAGGACGAAACCAAAACCCTCACTGACAAGCAGATCGATCAGACAATGAACCACCTGATACGGGCATTTCAGGACCGGCTGGGAGCGGGGTTGAGGGAGTAAAACCAGGTATCAGGTATCAGGTGTCAGGTGTCAGGTGTCAGGAGGCTGTGGCTGTCATTCCCGCGAAAGCGGGAACCCCTTGCCTTAAGGAGCGGGGTGTCAGGTGTCAGGTTTTGGAATCTACCCTAACTGGGTCGCAACCGCTTCGCTAAAACCGCTTTCATTGTGGGATGAGACCACCCGGAATTCCGATTTCAGTTCATCGGGAGCATTGGATACCACAAAAGGATGTCCGGCATACTCCAACAGGTCGATGTCGTTATAATCATTTCCAATTCCCAGAATCTCTTCTTTCTTGATTCCCAACTTATTACCCAACCACGCTACCGCATTCCCCTTGGAAACATCCTCGTGGTAAATCTCCATCCAGATCGATTGGTGGTCGATCGGCGAGGTGGCGCGTATGACCTTCACACCGCTGAATTCGGCCTTGAGCTGTTCGAATCGTATGGGATCTGGGGGCAGGATGATCAGGAACTGGCAGGCGTCGCCGAAATTGGGGGGATCGAAGGAGATAGGCTTCTCGAATCCGCGGTAATTCTCCATCCTCCTGATAAAATCGGAATGCAGGTTGCCGTTGTCATAATAGACGTAATGATGATTTTCGGGCACCGGGGCGAGCACCTTGAACGGCTGCCCCATCGCGTGCAATTGACTGGCAATATGGTGAACCTGATGGCCTGGAAGGTTGTGGGAGAGCAGGATCTCACCCGTGCGGTAATCCATTATGCCGGCACCGGAGCTGAAAACCAGATAATCGATCGGAAAATCCCCCGGGATGACTTTACGAAACGAGAAAGGGGAGCGCCCGGTGGCGATGACCCTGATAATATTCCTCTCTTCCATTGACTCCAGCAAGCGATAATCCTGCAAGCTGACTTGCTGGTCGCTGTTCAGGAGCGTTCCGTCCAGGTCGGTCACCACCATTTTAATCATAACCGCAAAGATAGTAAGCCGGATTGATTACCTTCGCCTGACCTGATCAATACCAATGAAGATACGCAATTACCTGTCGCTCGTCGTCTTTGCCCACACCATTTTTGCGATGCCCTTTGCCCTCACCGGCTTTTTCCTGGCTATCCGGTACGCCGGGTACCCTCTTCATTGGCATCAGCTGGTAATGGTGATCGCCTGTATGGTCTGGGCGCGCAACGCCGCTATGGGATTCAACCGCTGGGCCGACCGCCGGATCGACAGCCAGAACCCCCGGACAGCCGGAAGGGAAATCCCTTCGGGCATCATCTCCGGCCGCTCGGCGCTGCTCTTTTCGATGGTCAATGCCCTCCTGTTCATCCTGACTGCCGCGATGCTGAATCCCCTCTGCCTCTACCTTTCCCCGGTGGCCCTGATCATCATTTTGGGCTACAGCTATACCAAGCGTTTCACCTGGCTCTGCCATCTGATCCTGGGATTGGGTCTCTCCCTGGCGCCGATCGGCGCCAGGGAGAGACCCAATCCCAGGATCAGATGGCAGAGCCAGGTGAAAC